>JBAPMH010000040.1:0-3364 GCA_049278515.1 Chthoniobacterales bacterium | reverse complement strand
GAGTCCGGAGTCAAGCGAACCTAACTCCGGGGACTCGTTTCAACGAAACCAGCCCCCGAACGGGGGCGACGGATCGCGGACGCCGTGGAGCAAGGGAGAATTTGGAATCCGTCACCCCTTGCAGGGGTTTCATTGTCCGCTGTTCACCTCCCGGAGTTCGCTACGCTCACTCCGGGCTCTAATCCTTCGCGCCTTTGGCGCTCCATCGAAGACCCGCGCGGGACCCACCTACTTGCTCAACGCCGCCAGAAGCGCTGGCCGGCGCTTGAGCTGGGCGGTCAACGCTTCGATCGCCCGGAGGGTCGAAGCGCTGATGTGGTGTTCCATCCCTTCGACATCGTGATGGATGACCTGGGGGTCGAGCCCGAGGAGCGAGAGGAAATCGGTCAGAAGCTGGTGCCGGCGGATGATGTTACGGGCCAGGGTTTCGCCGGCAGTGGTCAGGACGAGCCCGCGGTATTTTTCGTATTTAAGCAGGCCCTCTCCATCGAGGCGCTGCACCATGTTGCTGACGCTGGCCTGCGAAATCTTCAGGCTGGTGGCGATATCGACCACCCGGGCGTAGCCCTTCGAATCGATCAATTCGAGGATCCGCTCGAGGTAATCCTCGACCGCGGCTGAATTGCGTCGGGCTTTTGGGGAAGCGGGCACGGAACACGAAGGTAGAGGGAACCCGGCTCAGGTCAAAATAAAAACATTTGTCTATTGACAGATAGTTAGCAGCCAGCAAATAAGTTAGCCGTGCCTAATTCTTCGGAAGACGACGCGCTTTACGGCTCCACCGGCTGGCGGACCCGGCCCGCTCTCAGGAGCCTTTCCGAGGTCCACCGGACCATGGCTGTTCCCCATTCGGCCAAGTTCTTCCGGAAAATCCTCGCCTTTGCGGGGCCGGGATTCCTGGTAGCCGTCGGTTACATGGACCCGGGCAACTGGGCCACGGATCTCGCGGGCGGCTCCAAGTACAACTACACCCTGCTGTCGGTCATCATGATTTCCAATTTCATGGCGATCCTCCTCCAGAGCCTGTCGCTTAAACTGGGCATCGCCACGGGACGAGACCTGGCCCAGGCTTGCCGGGACCATTACAGCAAGCCAGTCTCGTTTTGCCTTTGGGTTATCTGCGAGCTGGCCATCGCAGCCTGCGATCTCGCGGAAGTGATCGGTTCCGCGATCGCCCTGAATCTTCTCTTCGGCCTGCCGCTTATCTGGGGCGTCTGCATCACCGCGCTCGATGTCCTTTTGATCCTGCTTCTGCAAAACAAAGGTTTCCGCTACACCGAGGCGCTCGTCATCGCCCTGGTCCTGACCATTGGCGTTTGTTTTGGATTGGAGATTGTCTTTTCCCGTCCGGATCTGCTCGGAATCGCCAAAGGCTTCCTGCCCTCGCCCCAGATCGTGATGAATCCCGACATGCTTTACATCGCCATGGGAATCCTGGGTGCGACGGTGATGCCGCATAATCTTTACCTTCATTCCTCGATCGTGCAGACGCGGCTCTACGAGCTCAACCCCCGCGGCAAACGCGAAGCAATCAAGTTCGCGACCATCGACTCGACCTTCGCCCTCATGTTCGCGCTGTTTATCAACGCGGCCATTCTGATTGTCTCTGCCGCGACGTTTTACAGCAGGGGGCGGAACGACATTGCTGAGATTGGCGACGCTTATAAGCTCCTGACCCCGCTCCTCGGCATAACCGGCGCCAGCACCCTCTTCGCCGTCGCGCTCCTGGCTTCAGGTCAAAACTCGACGCTCACCGGAACCCTCGCCGGCCAGATCGTGATGGAAGGGTTCCTCAACATCCGGCTGAAACCGTGGTTGCGGCGTTTGATCACGCGTTTGATCGCGATCATCCCGGCTGTCATCGTGACGATCGTTTCCGGAGAACGCGGCACGGCCAAACTCCTCGTCCTGAGCCAGGTGATCCTGAGTTTGCAGCTAAGTTTCGCGGTTTTCCCCCTCGTCATGTTCACCAGTGACAAATTGAAGATGGGGGAGTTCGCCAACCCCCTCTGGGTCAAAATTCTGGCCTGGCTCGTCGCGGTCATTATTGCGTCGCTCAACGCGTGGCTGCTCGTGCAGACTTTCCAAAGCTGGTTTTCCTAGAGGAACATCCCCATGTATCAAACCATCCTGGTTCCGGTCGAAAATCGCGAGACGGATGAAACGATCCTGCGCCATATCCGGCCGTTGGCCAGACTAACGAATGCGAAGCTGATGCTGGTCCACGTGGCCGACGGCTGGGCGGCCCGCAATTACCAGCATCTCAAACTGCGTGAAAGCGAAGAAATGCAGCGCGATCAGGAGTATCTGACCGGCCTGGAAAACCAACTGAGGGAGGAAGGATTTGAGGTCAGTTCGGTCCTGGCCATGGGTGAACCGGCGACCGAGATCATCAAACTCGCCCGCAGTGAGTCGGTTGAGCTGATTGCCATGAGCACGCACGGCCATCGTTTCATCAGCGACCTCCTCTATGGGAGCACGGCCGACAAAGTGCGCCACGAGGTGGATGTGCCGGTCCTTCTTCTAAAGGTGAAAAAATGATGCGGCGCATTTGCTGCGCGGTCGCCTTGTTCGGCCTGGTGGCAATGAATCGCGCGGTCGCCGGGGCGCCGCCGGACAAGAGCGGCTTCAATTTGTTGCGCCCCGTCCCCGCCGAGCTGATGAGAGAGATCACCACGGATCGTCCGGACAAGACAGAAAGCCCGATCACGGTGGATGCGGGCCATTTCCAGACTGAGACGGATATCGTCAATTACACTTCCGATCGCTGGGAGCATGAAAAAAACGAGGCGTTCGCTGTTGCCGCGACCAACTTCAAGATTGGCGTCCTGAATAATGTGGACCTCCAGGTCATTGTCGAGAGTTACAACTGGATGCGAACAAAAGATTTCCAGACCGGCAAGGCCGACCGGGCATCCGGCTTCGGCGACGTGACGCTTCGTTTGAAAACGAACTTCTGGGGAAACGACGGCGGTCCCACTGCTTTCGGCATGATGCCCTTTGTGAAACTTCCCACCGCCGGCGACGATCTCGGCAACGGCGCGGTGGAGGGCGGCGTGATTCTCCCGTTGCTCGTCCGGCTGCCGTCGGAATGGGAGCTGGGGACGATGGTTGAAGTCGATCAGGCGCGGAACTCCGCTGCTGACGGTTATCACCAGGAATTCATTTACTCGATCACCATAGGTCACGACATCGCTCGCAATTTCGATGGCTATGTTGAGCTTTTCAGTAACGTCAGCAATGAGGCGCACTCCGCCTGGGTTGTGTCGGTAGATTGCGGGGTCGGCTACCGCATCACGCCAAACGTTCAGCTCGATGCCGGTGTTAACATCGGACTGACTGAGGCAGCAGACGACTTCAATCC
>JBAPMH010000039.1:0-5453 GCA_049278515.1 Chthoniobacterales bacterium | reverse complement strand
GGATCGGGTTAGTCGAAGTTTACGATCTCAGTCAGGCCGCGAGCTCCTATTTCGGGAATGTTAGCACGCGTGGTTTTGTCGGGGTCGGCGACAACGTCATGATTAGCGGTCTCATTGCCGGCGGAGGAGGTGGCGGTGAAACCGCGGTCGTTATTCGCGGTCTTGGCCCCTCGCTGGCGCAACAAAACATCACTAACTTTCTTTCGAACCCAATTCTGGAACTGCACGATACGAACGGTACTACAGTCCAATCGAACGACGACTGGCGGAATTACCAGCGCTCGGCCGAGGTCCAGGCGGCGGGACTAGATCCAAAGGATTCGCGCGAAGCGGCGATCTTTTATGACGCCAGTCCCGGTAGTTACACCGCCATTCTGCGGGGCACCGCAAATGGCACCGGCGTCGGTCTCCTGGAAGTATACAATTTGCGTTGAGCTGGCGTCGGTTCAAACGCTCTGCATCAGCCGCTTGATGGCGTCTTCGGCGGTAACGATCCCGATCAGTTTGCGTTGGGAATCGATGACGGCGGCGAGGCCGAGGCGGGCGGCCCGGAGACGCTGAATGATCCGATAGGCCGGCTCGGCATCGCGCGCGGTGACGATGCGGCGCATGTAGCGGCTGAGTGATTCGCGATGCGTTTCCTCGAGCAGAATATCGAGCGTGTTGACCAGGCCAATGGCCTCGCCCTCTTCGGAGATCACAGGCAGACGATCGACGCCACTGGCCGCGCTGAGCCGCAACGCTTCCTCGATGGAAGTGTAGGGTGTGACGGTCACCGCTTTTTCCAGCGGCACCATTACGTCGGCGGCGCGGACGTTCCGGAAATCGACCACGTTATGAATCATGGCGCGCTCGGTGGAGGTAAGGGCGCCTTCGCGTTCGCTTTGGACGGCGATCTGCTTCAACTCTTCCCGCGCGATAAACAGCCGGCCGGCTTCAGCCCGCCGCGGCAGAAGAAGGTGCCGGATGCGTTCGCCGATTTCTAGGACCGGCCAGAGCAAGAGCGAAACCGCTTCGAGGACTCCGCCGAGTTTCGCGAGAGCGCGAAAGGGAAAACGGCGAAAGAGCGATTTTGGCAGAACTCCGAGAAGGAAAAGATAAATCGGGAGCGCGATGATAATCGACCAGAGAAATCCCGCCGGTCCGAAGGAGTTGATGAGCAGTTTCGTCAGAAGGAGCAGGCTCAGAATGTTCGCGAAATTCGTGACCAACAGGACGGTGATCAGGAGCCGCTCCGGCCGTTTCGTGAGGCGATCGAGACGCAACGCTGCCGCGCTGCCCTGCTTCACCTGGGAGCGCAGCCGCACCGGATCGACGGAAAGGAGACCGGCTTCGATTCCGGCGAAGAAAAACGAAATCGTCCAGAGCAAGAGAATGGCGAACCCGTAGAGCATCAGGGGGTGGTTGCTCCGTTTCCATCCTCGTCCGGGTCGAGGCACGCGGTCTTCTCGAGGAGAATCTCTTCGATGCGCTTTCGTCCAGCCCGGCGAATCGTGACAGCGAGCCTTGGCATTTCGAACCTGGTGCCGGAAGGCGGCAGGTAACCGAGCCGGTTAAAGACGAGACCGCCAATGGTGTCCAGTCCCTCCGCCTCGAGCTCGAAGCCCAGGTGCTCGCTCAAGTCATCCAGGCGCGCATTACCGCTCACGAGAAAACGGCCATCTTCGAGCGGCTCGATGTAGAGACCGGCGTCGCCCAGCGGAAGCGCGTCGCCGATAATCTCTTCGGTGATATCTGAAAACGTGATGATCCCTTCGGTTCCGCCAAATTCGTCCACCACGATGGCGAGCCCCTGGGGATGGTTTAGAAAATTCCGGAGCAGATCGAGCGCTTTCATGGTCTCGGCCACGTAGGAAGGCGCGCCCATGAGCTCGGTGTAGTGGTCGGTGGGGTTGAGGAGGAACAGCTTCACATCCAGCACGCCCACGATCTGGTCGGGCGTGTCCGCATACACCGGGACGCGATGATGCCGGCGCTCGCGCAATTTCGCCACCGCCTCGTCGTTCGTCAGGTCGTCGGGGAGCGCGAACATGTCGACCCGCGGCGTCATGCAATCCTTGGCGGTTTTGTCGCCGAGCTTGATGATTTCCTGGATCATCTCGCCTTCGGCCTCCTGCAGAGTGCCCTGCTCTTCACCCATCTCGACGAGGGTTTCGAGTTCTTCGTCGCTTAATTTTTTGCGGTTTCGAAGGTGAGCCGGCGTTACCCGGTCCACGATCGCCGTGCTGGCCCGCTCCAGGATGCGGCCGACCCGGTCGAGCAGGGGCATGGTGGCTTTCAGGGTATAAACCCCGAGGGCTGACAATCGGTAGGGCGCGGAGAGGGCGAGCAGCTTCGGAATCAAATCGCAGAGTAAAACGACGATGGCGAAAATGACGGTAGCCGCGAACCAGGAGGAGACGTTCCCGGCCAGCGGCCCTTTCCAAATGAGGAGGAGGCAAAGGACAATGAGCGGCACATTGGCGAAAACGTCGCCGAGAAGAAGGACGTTCAGGACGCGCCGCGGATTCTCACGGAAGACGTGAATGAACTCCTTGAGCGATGGGTGCGTTTCCTCCAAACGCCGGAGCTGGTGGGATTTGAGCGAGAACAAGGCGGTTTCGAGACCGGAAAAGAGAGCCGACCAAAAGATCAGGATCGCTATGAAAAAAAGGAGAAGGATAAGGGCTGTCAGCGTCATTTTCTGGAGACGGCCTGCTCCCAGGCCGTTTGGCGATCAACACCTGAAGTGTGCTCGTCCGGCTCGGAGGCGCGCCGGCTCCAGTGTCGTCGTTTGCCCATCATCAGAGGCGCCCCCAAATTAAGGTAATTAGTGACTTGACGCATAACTTGTCAGACAAACTTAGCGCCGAGTTCGTCGCATTCCTGAGAACTTGAGCAGGCAAATTCGGACTTGAAAGAAAGTTGAAAGAAGTCTTGCGGTGGCGTCCAAGTCGGTTTAATACTTAAATCGTCCAAATGAAGGGTGTAATAGATCATTCCGATAAAGACCTCCTAGAGTTCATGCGTACCACGGTCGTTGCGAAGTTCCAGGAAGCGCGCGAGCGCCGTGATCGCGCTGAGGCGGAAATGCACGCGATCGCGGAAATGGTGGAGCGCATTGAAGCAAAACTGGATGCGTTAAAAGTAATCGAGCCTCCCGATCTCACCTTGAGTGGCCGCGTAAAAAAGGGAAATTCCGAGCGACTCATTAAGCTATTTTTGCAGGCGAAGAACAGTTCGGGCGCGTCGATGAAAGAAGTGATGGAATCCGCGCATACGAAATACGGAACCACGAGACGCGTCCTGAAAGCGTTTATCGATTCCGGCAAGGTCGTTGAAAAGGATGGCCTGTTCCGATGGTCTGCAAAGGATTTGTCAGCAACGAAAGAGAACGGAGCGTCTCCCGTCACTTCCAATGACGATGACGGGCCGTTATTTTGAGGCGTTGGCGAAGCTAAGGTGGCCGAGGGGAAAGCCCCTCGGCCCACCGAAAAGTCGATGCGGGTGCCAGTTGATTTCGAGCCTTCTGGCGCCCCATCGATGCTCTCGCAGCATACGGAAAATCGGTCGTTAGTCCAATAGAATCTCTCGTGCCAAAGTCTAAAAATGTCGGCGGTCGGCCAAGGAAAGTGGCCGAGTACGCCAAAGGAAAAGAGGCGGCGCGTGCCTTTGATGACGCGTTTAATGCGGTTCTTACCGTGTCGAAACCGCGCATCCTGGCCCTCGAAAAAAAGTCTCCCAAGAAGCCCGAACGCGGCAAATAGTCTGTCGCTCATTTTTTCTCCCGCTCATCCTTTGCGGTGAGCTTCTTGAAGGTGAGACGGCGATTTGCGATGGTTGAAAGCGAGTCAATGAAACGGTCTGAATCGTCACTCCGCCGCTGATTGAAACGGTAGGCTTGATCATCCAGATAGCGGAACAGATGAAAGGGGGCGACATGAACGTGCGTGCCCTTGATCGACCGCTTCAGAAGCGCCCAAAAATTCTCAAGACCGTTCGTGTGAATATGGCCGTTGGCGTAACTTACGGCATGGTCAATTACGTTGTGGACGTATTCGCCCTGCAAGCCCCAATACGCGGCATTGTTGTCGGTCAGCACCTCCGAATCCCTTTCGACGCATTGACGGACATAGCCCTGTAATTCCGCGCGCTTGGTGGTCTTTAGCACTCGCAGTGTAACGCGAGAGGATTTCTCGCGTGTGCCACGCTCAAGCAAGCCCATGACGGCAGTTTTGCCAGAGCCGCCGGTGCCCGTAATTTTCTCACTGCGTTTGTCTTTGTGAACGTAGCGCGACAGAGCGCCAATGAATGATTCATCGGCTTCCACGCGGCCCTTCATCATGTTCGACATCCCTTCGCGAATCGCGAGCCGAATGCGATGGCCCATGAACCAAGCTGTTTTTTGTGACACGCCTAACGACCGCGCCAGTTCGCACGAGCTGATTGCGTTCTTCGCGTTGACGATCATCCAAAAGGCAGGAAGCCATTTCGTCAACGGCAGCGGACTATCTTCAAAAATTGTCGCGACTTTCACTGTGAATTGTTTCTTGCAGCCTTTGCAATTCCACACGCGGCGCGGAGCGGGCGAGCATTTGCCGATGTTTTGGGAGTCACAACGCGGGCAGACCGGTTTGCCATCCGGCCAGCGCTTCCATACCATGAAATCGTGGCAGCGCTGTTCGTCCGAAAAAAAGGCAAAAGCTTCCTGCATTGTTTTTGGAAGATCATCCTTGTTCATGCCCCCATTCTGACATATTTGCTCTATGCGTCAAGTTAATAATTATCCAAATTAAGGCCTTCATGAGCAAAGGCGAGAGGATTTCGCGTTTCGTGCAATCGCTGGAGGGGGGCAACCTCCGGGGCGGCAGCGGACAGCTGGCGGACCATCCCTATTATCGGGCGTTCTTTCAGTGCTGGAACGAACAGCATTATTATGAAGCCCACGATGTCCTCGAACAGGTTTGGCTGAAGGATCCGATCAGCCCCGAAGATGCGCAGTATTTCAAGGGCCTGATCCAGGCCGCCGGGGCGTTCGTTCATTTGCAAAAGCAATTCGAATATCCGACCCACCCGAAACATGGAAAACGCCTCGGGCCGGCAGTCCGATTGTTCCGGTTGGCGGAAAGGAATCTGGAGCCGTTTGGGGAAGAGCGGCACGCCCTGGATCTGGTTGGCTTCCGCGAAATGCTCGCGCGCTATCGCAGCGGCGTGGAATCCAATGGGAGAAATCCGTGGACGCCGGAGACTGCGCCGAAAGTAAACCTGGGCCCTTAGGCCCAGTCATGCTCCTGATCATGATCGTGCTCATGATCTTTCTGGGCGGCGGCGCTATTCCGCAATAGCATGATCACGATCAGGAGCATGAGCAGGAAAGGAAAGCTGCCTAGTTGTAGCGACGGCGCTCTGTCGCCGTAAAAACGCGATGCTCTCCAGGCGACGCGATGGTACGCCGACAGAGCGGCGTCGCTACA
>JBAPMH010000038.1:0-6882 GCA_049278515.1 Chthoniobacterales bacterium | reverse complement strand
TCCCACTTCGCCATGGAATGACCGGAATCAATGACGAGGGTGTCGCGTTGCGCGCGTCCCAGATAAATCGCTGCGGACAGGCCCGCAATGCCGCCACCGATGACAATCGCCTCCCGGGTATTTGGTGGATCAAAATCGGCGGTTCGTTTCATCAAGCGTCGAGCATGAATCGGAAGCCGAGGCTTGCCGAGATGTCTCTTCAATAGCCGCCGCGGTCATCGCCAGCCTCGCGTTCGACGTTCATCACAGGGCAAAAGGCCGATTCGAGCAGTTTGAGGCGAAATCAGAGGGCTTGCCTCATTGGCGGATGCGGCTAAAATCCGCGGTACTCATTGGTCCCCCTACCGACGGACCTCACTCGGAGGAACGAATCATGAAACGCAACTCACTTCGGCAGGTTCTCGCTATCGCTTTCGTGCTGTTCTCGGTCGTAAGTCTTGGAAACGGTGCGCCAAAAGCCAGTAGAGACTGGTCCAAAAATCCGGCGGTTGTAGAGATCGACACAAATGAAGACGTCTATGCGGTCGGGGACGCGCACGCTGATCCTGACCGGCTCGAAGCCGTGCTCGCAAAAGCGAAGATCATCAAGGAAGTACCGAAGAAACCCGCCGACGTAGAGTGGGCGGCGGGTAAATCGGTCCTGGTGGTCACCGGCGATATGATCGACAAATGGCACCACTCGCTGCACGTGATCAAGCTATTGCGCGCGCTCCAGGCTTCCGCTGCGGCCGCAGGCGGCCAGGTGATCATTACAATGGGCAACCACGAAGCGGAGTTCCTGGCCGAGCCTCACGGCGAAAAGACCAAGGAGTTTGGCGACGAACTGCAAGAGGCTGGGCTAAAACGCAATGAGGTCGCGGACTGCCAGGGTGATTTAGGACAATTCCTGTGCACGCTCCCAATCGCGGTGCGGGTCAACGATTGGTTCTTTTGTCACGGCGGAAACACTAACGGTCAGACAATCCCGGCGCTCACAACGGCCATTGAAAATGGCTTCGCCACTGATGGATTTGCCACGCCGGCACTCGTCGGCGACAACTCCATTCTCGAAGCTCGATTGAATGACAAGGGCCCCAACAAGTTACCCTGGTTCGACCTGGGCAGCCCATCGACCAACCCGGAGACCGTACTGGCCGGCTATGTGAAAGCGCTTGGAGTCAACCACATCGTTCAGGGGCATCAGCCAGGAAAAGTAGAGTTTCCAGACGGAAAGGAGCGCAGCAAGGACGATCTTTTCCAACGGTACGGGCTGCTGTTTCTGATCGACACCGGCATGAGTCAAGGAGTCGATGGCGCCACGAGCGGTGGCGGCGCGCTCCACATAACTGGCGGGAGCAATCCATCCGCGGTGGCGCTTTGCGCCAACGGTAAAGAAAAGACGCTCTGGGATCGTCAGAAGAACTCCGCTCTCGAAGAGATCCATTGCGACAAGTAGCAAAACGGCGGACCGCCGAAGGAACGAACAGGAGAAGAAGGGGTTGGTTCGCCTCGCCGCGCCCAGTCCGTCCGGTGGCGGACACGGCGAATTCGTCTATTGCGAATCTGCTAATCCCGGCGTGATTTCATCGCGCCTGCTCCTTGAGCCAAGTCCTCAGTCCTTAATCGGATCCCTTGCGGCCCAGGAGCTATCCTCCAAGCCCAGGCTGCCGGTTACGCCTTCCGTTTGTCGGCTGGAAAATGCCGCAATTCACAGACCGACCCTTTTTCCCCCTCCCGGCAGAATTCATGGACATCCAAATGTTTAGACGACTCTGGGGAGTCACGCTTTGGCGAGGCACTGGCTGACTCTGCGGAAGCTTTCGTCATCTAGGTCGAGCAAATTTGCCGAGATTCTAAGACCGACCCCTTTTCAGCCTGTTCGCCGAGACGGTTCTTATTTCGTCCAGCACAAATCGGACGCCGTATTTTTTCGCCTGCGCCTGTCCATTGCGCAAAAGCTCCTCGCCTCCGACCCCCTTTGGAAAGCCGAGATAGTTTTCCACGTCCGGCTCCCACTTCGCCATGGAATGACCGGAATCAATGACGAGGGTGTCGCGTTGCGCGCGTCCCAGATAAATCGCCGCGGACAGGCCCGCAATGCCGCCGACGACGACAATGACTTCGCGCGTTTGGGGATTGTCGAGGTCTTTGTGTTGGATCATGGTTGCTCTCTAACATATGCGGGGATGAGGACGCCGTCCGTTTTTCGTTCTTGTCGATGGCCCACGTGGTTGATATTCTCGTTCTATGACCCGTCCCCCCGGGCTTCAACAAGTTCCCGATTCGAGGCCTTTGTCCCGGAGCGTCAGAATGGGTGCGGCGAGCGCCCTCTTTACCGAAGCGGTGAACTCTTTCAGGCGCACCGTCCCATCCATCTCCCTTGCTCCGAAAGTGGCGACGCCTCGCATGATTCCGAAATTCACGGCTTTCAGTAAACAGCAACAAAAGAAGGAGCTACCATGGCATGTCTGAATATCACTCCGGGCGTCTTCAACCCCGGTCCCACCTGGCAGAGCAGCGGCACTGCAAACGCTAATGGCGCGACGGTAACAAACACCCCGGGCGGTCCATCTCCTGGCTGCCTCGTTTCCAAAGGGTCCGCCAGCCAGTTCTTCCAGAAACCGCCGTCTGGTGCCGTGCGATTCATTGTCTTCGGGAGTCCCGTGAACTTCGTCGCGATTCTGACCCAGTCGGGCGGGCCTGGCTCGGACACGCGCAGCGTGGTCATCGTGGACGTGTCAGGATCGACACTTCCCACGCAGCTTATTCTCAACATCAACGCCGCAACCAGCGTGCCGCTGCCTGGCATCGACCTCAGTGTGGGGAACGGCAGTGTGTTCCTGCTCCGCGCGCCTGACGACACCAACCTCCACGCCTCAATCCATCGCAGTGTGGATGGCGATGTCCTCGTGTCATCGGTGCCGTTCATCGCAACCGCTCTGGTAACCGGCAACGCGACGGCCTCCCAGTTGCAGATCCGCCAAGGTACGACTGTTGTCGCCTCTGCCGCGCTACCGGTTGGCAACTGCAATGTCGTCACCGACCCATTCAACTTTCCGGACGCGGTCCTGGGACCGGGCGTCGCGCCGGCCCTCGCGGCGCCGGTGCGCACGGAAACCATTCGCAATGATGGCAGCGACTGCCTCACGATTTCCGGCGTCGGTAACGTCGCGCCTTACAGCGTTCTTTCATCGAGTCCTGCTTTCCCAGTCACGCTCAACCCGGGACAGCAGGTTCAGGTCGAGATCCGGTTTGCACCAACTGCCCTCGGCACGTTTAACCTCGATCTTCCGGTCAACCCCACCACCATACCCGGCGAGAAGTTGATCCGCTGTCGAGGCAAAGCCCGAGGGCCTGTGAACTCGTTGAGTTTTTCGAGCACCGTAACCTTTGGCACCGTGCCGCTGGGATCGTCGAGCACGAGAAACCTGGTGATTACAAATAGCGGCGAGGCGACCATCAACCTGACCGTTCCCTCGGCGCCAATACCGGGCACCGAGTTTGCGCTCTTGGGTGCCGGCTTCAGCGGCGCGCTGACTCCGGGAGCGAGCACCCCGGCAATCCCCATTTCGTTTACGCCACCAGGGGAAGGGTCCTTTACCAGGGTGCTAACGTTCACGAGCGACGCGCCTGGATCTCCTCACCTGGTGACGCTGAGCGGATCGGGATGCGTCGCCCGCGCCCGAATCAGCATCCTCGTGCCGCCGGGGCCGAGTATCAATTTCGGGCAGGTCCAACGCGGATTCCGAACCGTGAAGTTGGTGCGGGTTCAGAACACGGGCAGCGGCCCGCTCAACTTCCGGGCCCGGACCTCGGGCAACGCATTGTTTGGCATCCAGCGCGAGGGGGACTCTATCACCTCGCCCTTGTCGCAGGCGAATTTCACGGTGAACCCAGTCTCGAGCTGCGGGGCCGGCCCGACCGGATCGGGTGAAGTGCGCTTCGCCATCACCTTCTTGGCCGACGCCGTTTCGGGCCCGCCCCCCCAGGCCGGCCAGTTGATCGTCGACAACCACAACGCACAGTTTGGCGCCCCCACGTTCTTCACCTTCGATCTCCAGGCCGAAATCATCGCCGCGGTAAACGCCGACGTGGAACTCGTGCTCGACCGCTCCGGCAGCATGGACGAATCGTCGGGCCCGCGAAAGAAAATCGACACCGCGCTCGATGCCGCGCGTCTCTTTGTCCAGCTCGCGCGCCCGGACGTCGACGATCGAGTCGGAACCTCACGCTTCAACACGACGCCGGAGCAGGTCCAGGCGATTACTCCAATCACGAGTGGCAATCAGGCCGGCATGGTCAGTGACATTACCGAGCCCAACTTCTCGCCCAGCGGCGGAACCGCGATCGCGGGCGGCGTGATTCAGGCACTGCGCGACATGAATGCCAATCCCCGTGCTGTCCCGCCTCCGCAGCTCAACAAGGCGATCGTCGTGCTCACAGACGCCAACGACAATACGGCGTACACCAATCCGGATGACGGCGTTTCCTACACCCTCCTCGGTGAGAATGGGAATACCGCCGTATCGGTCCCCGCCGACGTGCGCCTTTACGGCGTCGGCATCGGCGATGCCGTCGATACAGGACGGCTTGCGCAGCTTTGTCCGGCGACCGGCGGCCAGTTCCTTCACGTCCATGATTTCACCGGGATGGATTTCTTCAAGCTGGAGAAACATTTCACCCAGATCTACATGGCGACGGTCGATCTCTCGCAGATCTCCGATCCCACCTTCTGGATACAACCCAGCCAGACTCACGAACACCCGTTCGTCGTTCTGCGCGGCGACGTGACCATTATGGTAGTCATCTACGACCGCGACGGCATCCGTCTTCCTTTCTGGCTGCTGACGCCCAAGAGCGAGATCGTCGAACTCACGAGCGTCCCGCCGGAATTCCAGCTCAGGCCCGGGATCACGACCACAGCGAGGTTCATGGAAGTGCGCCTGCCACAAGGGGAACCGGACCGGTATGCCGGCCAGTGGAGAGTGGTCATTCGGCACGATGGAAAATTCTGCCTCGCGCCCGGCCTCCGGGCTATGCCGAACGGGAGCGACGCAAAAGAAGAAACCTCGATGTCCGCCTCGTCCGTCGCGACACAGCCAGAGTGGGCGTTTGGGTTCACCAGTACGAACTGCAAACCGAATACGACCGACCCCGCCATGTATGGCGTGGCGATTGGCGCAGGCTCGAACTTCCGCATGTTTCCTTACGTTGAACCGGCGATAGTTTCGATCGGCGACCCGATTCGTCTCAATGCCTTGGTCAGTGAGTTCTCCCTTCCGGTATTGCACTGCACCGTGGCGGTGGAGGCCAAGGCGCCGAACGGGACCGTCTCCTCACTCACTCTTCTGGACGACGGCGGCCACGCGGATGGCGCTGCCGACGATGGCGACTACGGCGGTCAGTTCACCCACACCGGCCAGGAAGGGATGTATGAATTCCTCTACCGGGCTTACGGAACAAGCCGGGACGGCGAGGCCGTCGTGCGGGAAGCCACGCTCTCGAAGTATGTGGAGGGCCGCAACAAACTCGTGCCGCCCGGCCACGGCGACGACCCGGGAACGAAAGACGATTGCTGCACGAAGATCCAACGCTGGCTGGGGATTCTGGCCGTCCTGTTGGTCATCCTCATTATTGTGGCCTGGCTCGGGCTCAAATAGCCCACGCCAGCAGCGGCGGACCGCTCGATCCACCTAGGCCTTCGGCGGAGGCGCTGGAGGGGGCGCCTCCCCGGGTTTTGCCCCGGCCGCCTCGCCGCCCGGGATTTCCGCGTCTGCGGGAACCGCTTTCAAGTCGGGCTCGGTAAAGGAATCGGGGTGGCTCGCCAGTTCCTTTCGTAACGCCGCGATCTGCGCCGCCGCAACCGGGCCCGCTTTGTTTCCCCATTCCTGGCGAATGTAAGTCAGCACGTCCGCGATCTTCGCGTCGCTCAGGGTTTTGTCCCAGGGTTGCATGACGGCGGTGCCGAATGACTGGCCTTTGACGGTCAGCGGCCCTTGCAAACCTTTCAGCACGATCATCCCCAGCCGGCGGGTCCCGCCAATGACGTACTCAGAGCCGGCGAGCGGCGGATAACCCTGCCCTGCGGCCCCCATCCCATCAGGTTGATGACAGACTGCGCAATTTGCTGAGAAAATTTTCTTCCCGCGGTCCGCTTGCGAAAGTTCCTGGGTCTGGCCCCCTCCCGGACCATTTGGTCCCAATTTTTTCGATGACGGCGGCCCCGAGAGCGGGTCGAGCCCGTCGCCGCTGAAGTTTCCGGAAAAGCGGCCAAGATAGGCGCCGCCGAAAAAGATGGCGAGCCCGTAGATCGCAATCAACCAAAGCGAGAGCGGTTCCAGGCCAACGCGGGGCTCGCGCTTTTCGCGCTGGATCGCGGCGTGCACCTGGTGGACGTCTTCGGTCTCACCGTAATCCATTCCCTGGCGGACGCGCCTTTCCGGAGAAGACGAACTCTCGTTCATTTCGCCTCCTTTGCTGGCGCCGGCGACGAAGCCGGAGCGGAAGTCAACTTCGCTTCCTTCAATTCGTGCGATTGATCAAGCGACATCAAATACGCGACCAAACATTTCGCGTCATAAGTGGGCACAATCTCCGACCCCTCGGGCGGCGCATCGGTACCGGTCAGTTTCAAGGCGTCGGCGGACCGTTCCCCGCTGATGGGCCGCTCCTCGTAAAGAAAGTGGTAGGCCGGCATATTGGAATCACGGATCAAACTGCGCGGACTGTAAAGGTGGAGATGATGCCAGGCAGCGGAATACTGAGGCGGAGCGCCTTTGGATCCAGCGGCCGTATCGGCGCTGGCCGGAACAGTGGCTGGCGGCGCAGCCGGACTTGTCGCTGGCGCTGGAGAATTGGCGGCCACGGCTTTATCCGCCGAAGCCGCGGGCGACGCCGCAGCGC
>JBAPMH010000037.1:0-7079 GCA_049278515.1 Chthoniobacterales bacterium | reverse complement strand
ATTCGAAGACGTTGCTAACAAGGGTATCGCCGTCAAAGGTCCAGAAGCACTTAGCTATCGCCCCATCGTCATATTTATCGATTTTTGTTCCATCAGGATTGTAAGTAACCCGCGAATTTTTGTAGCGCCAAGTGCCTATTATTAACTTCCGACCTTCTGCAATTCGGCTCGCGTTGCCGTTTGCAGAATTCGCTCCTACTGATGTCCAGGATGTTTGGAGGCGTTTCTTCTCGGCCTCCTCCATCGACCGTTTGTCAGGGATTATCACGAAAACAACGAAGAGCACTAAAAGCACAAACCCACAGCCACCACAGCCCTCGCTACCGCCGACGTCCGGTATTAACGTGCCTCCCGGAATCCTCATAGGGTATCAATCGCGCAAATACAGGTGGGCGTGTTGGCATTGACCGGTGTCATCTGAATAGGGGAAGGCGAATGCTCGGAAGTCTCGCCTTAATATCAAAGCGCCCGCCGATGAGCAATTGGGAAAGACTATCGGCCGCGCGATAAAGCGCGCGCGCGAACGGAATTGGCTTTCCCCACGGGAAATTACTTCGGCGGCGCCCGGAGGGAATATGGGGGTCAGGTAAAATGAAAGCGGCTTTCCAGTGCGCAGACTGGAGGAAGAAAGGAAGCTGTTTTCATGAACTACGTTGGAGTGGATGTGCACAAGAGGTACAGCATGCTGTGCGCGCTGGATGAGAGGGTGGCAAGCTGCGCGAAGCGCGGGTGGAAGGAAACACCGCGCAGGGTTTTGCGCAATTTTTCGCCGGGCTAGATGGTCCGAGCAAAGCAGTGGTGGAAGCGTGTTGGAACTGGGGGTTAATCCACGACGAGCTCGAAGAGATCGAGCAAGTGGAGGAAGTGGTCCTGGCCCATCCGTACAAGACGCGCCTCATCGCCGACGCTCAGATCAAGACGGACCGGCTCGATGCGCACGCCTTAGGGACACTGCTGCGAGGCAACCTGGTCGCGCGCGCGCACGTGCCAGCACGCGAGACGAGAGCACGCAAAAATCTGTTGCGCCAGAGACTCTACTGGGCGCGTCTTCGCACTATGTTGCGCAATCGCATCCATGCGCTCCTGGATCGGCAGCGCGAACTCGAGCTGCCGCAATGCAGCGATATTTTTGGAGTGCGCGGCTTAGGCTTCTTGCGTCGCCTGGAGCTGCCTGACCCGGACGCAACGCTCTTGCGCGAGCAGCTGGCTTTGCACGATTTGATTGCTCAGCAAATGAAGGCGCAGGAAAAACGGATCGCGGCGGAGTTTGGGAACCAAGCCATCCATCAACACCTGCTGAGCGTGCCCGGGATCGGACCGACTTTGGCCGCGGTGATCGCGTGTGAAGTGGACGCAATCGAGCGCTTTGGATCAGCGGAAAAACTCTGCGCTTATGCCGGCGTGGTCCCGACGACCCACGCCAGCGGTGGCAAGACCAGGCACGGCCGGCTTTTGCCCTTTTGCAACAAGTGGCTGCGCTGGGCGTTGATCGAGGCGAGTTGGGTGGCGGTCGGCTGTTCGGCCTACTTTGGCGCTCTCTACAAACAGCATCGAGTCCGCGGGAAAAAGGCCAATACCGCCGTGGTCATCGTCGCCCGCCGGATGTGCCGCATCATTTGGCAGCTCTTGCACGAAAAACGAGACTTTGAAAAACGCTCGTTGAGTCCTACTTTTAATTTCCCCGGTTGCTCCGCGTTAGCTCTGACGGTGAAATCGGCCTCTGCGCCGTAACACGCGTCTCGGGTCAGGATGGAGAACCGGGGATCTGATTTATTACCATGCGCGCCTACTAAGAAACCGGCCGCCCAGAGAAGAATGATCTCGGATCTGCAAACTGACCTAGCGAGAAAAGCAATTAACTAAGAACAAAATCGCACTGGACACGCTTTTTCAGAGAAGAGCTTACTATCGGTCCAGCTGAGGAGGTTTGAAACGTAACTCGCACTTCCCATTCCTAAGCGTTGAGCGATCCATTGTCGACTCATCGGGGTCGCCTGGCGTAATTGACGCGCAATGCTCACCTTGACAGAATGTCCTTTGGCCTGCATTGCCAAATCGACTTCCCGCCAGCGCGCGACGGCTCAGGACATGGCAAGGCGAACCTTCATACTGGATGCGCAGCCCGCGGGGGACGGCGATTTCAAATCGCCGCTCCTTGAAGCGCAACGCGCTACTCGGCCTCGAATGGTCCGTATTTCGTCTCTGCCTCGTCCCGCGTCAGACACCGGAGTTGCGGAGGACCTCCTCCTTGAAGCTCGCTCTGCGGATATGTTAATTCCCAAAGCCTGCCGTCGTCAGGGTCATGATAGAGCGCATCCCATCCGCTCGAGTCTCTTCCGAGTTCTTTCAAGTGCGACGTTACGAGATCGTCAATTCGTCGAGAAACCTCGTCGGCAACAACGCGCCCGTTCAGCGAAAGCCATTTCCCGGTCAGTTGAGTTTCGGTCGGATGAATCTTCAAGTAAAGCAGTAAGGGTTCAGAGGTTACCATCGACACAACCCGGGGGAAGGCGATCCATCGTTGACTCATCGGGGTCGTTTGGCGACGGCTGGCCCCTAGCGGCGGGCTGCCGGCAGGCATGGCTAAATCTCACGGGGAGTACCGTGCGATTAGGTCCGCAGCAGCCATACGCGCGGCCTTGCGATACAAGTCTTCACACCGCGCAATCTCAATATCTTTCTTCGCGAGCGCGTCAGCGGCCCAGTGGCGACGGCTCTCGCCAACGGGTAAGTCATCGGTCTCGTTGTCGATGGCAACGAAGACGCGGAACTCGGGATGACGCTCATCGATACCGGCGTGACCACCAGCAAAAACGCGAAGCTGACGCGCTGCTTCGATGATACTGACAGTCCCGTCCAAAATGGCGTGTGCGAGTCGCACGATCTTTTGGCGGTCGCTACTCGCGATGATATCACTTTGCGCCATAGGTCTAATAAGAACGGCGTCCAAAAACCGGTCAGCAAGCTGACCCGTATTTCCCTATTTACTAGGCTTGCGGCCTGGCCTGGATTCTACCCGTTGAAACTTTCGAACAATAAACGCCGTTGGCGATCCAAATGGGCATTAACAGATTTCGCATTCTTCCCGCTAGAGTTCGAAGAAATACTCAGATCATTGAGGCTGCCCATGCCGCCAAAAAGCAGACCATGCAAATAGGTCTGTTGCTTTTTACTGAGTGGCGTGTCCTGATGGTCGATCATCTCTGAGATAGCGGTGAGAGTGGACCACCAGGCGAGCGCTTGAGGCTCAAATTGGGTCGTGTCGCTTTCAACATACGCCGTTCCATTCCAGTATTTGGTGCCGGGCGACCCAAGCCTTGTGTAAGGCTTCAAGACTTCGGCAGTGTCTCTCAGGTATTGGACAAATGCTTTTTGTTTCATGTTAGAGTTTCATGAGAATAGATGCATTCTTGATAAAAATTTGCATAGCCCCGGTCGCCCCTCCAGCGACACCACCGGTGAAGATTCTGGTTCCTGCTGGAATAATGAACGTGTTCAACGCCTCAGCAGCAGCCCCGACCGGAAGTCGAAGCGCGATACTGGCTGCCGCAGAGGATGAGATTTGGTTAACGGTTTCCGCATTTGTCAGGAATCTGCCTATTTCGCCGGAGACTCCCCCCGAGTATCTATAAGCGACCATGTTTGTTTTTAACACAGTCGACGTATATTGTCCCTCCGAAAAGGTTGCCGCAATTTCGGGGGATAGTCGAGCTGCAGAGAATAGATTACCCAGCCCAGCAGTCGCTAAGGTTTGTATCGCTGGACCGCCGACGGTGTAGCTAAAACTGACGCCGTCATGATTGCGGTTGTACTGGCAGTGAAAGGGGTCCCAGAAAGGGATGGCGGAATCGAGCGAGGCGTAAAATCCTTCGCTCGCGCCATAAGTAAACTCCTTGAGCAGATCCCAGAAGTCGCCCGGGCGAAGGCCGCTCGTGTCCGCGGCGTTCGTCGGATTATTGGCTGTATATGAGAAAAGATTGTGTCCTCCACTCTCCGCGATTGGATCGCGATTCAGCCACCGACCAAGCTCAGGGTCGTAGGCGCGGTAGGTGGCGAGGTCGAGATTGCTTTTTGCGTGCCGGTAAAGGCCGGTGAAATTGAAATCTGTTGGTGTCGTCGAAACAATCGGCGTCGAGCGGCCATACGGGTCGTACTCGTATCGGGCGACAACGGTTCCACCGCCGGTGAACATTTCGCGGACTGAGCCGAGATGATCGCGAGTGAAGAAATACGGAGTCGCCCCATTGTGCTGGCCCTGCGAGTAGACGCGTAAGGTGACAGCGTCATTGGCGTCGCGGAACTCGCATTTCTCCTGGCCGTTCCAGACAAACTTGCGGGTCGAATTGATCGTTCCGCCGGTCTTCTCGACGATTTTAGCGACGCGGTTGAGGCCGTCGTAGGAGAACTCGCTCCGGGTTGTCTGCCCGGTGTAATTGATGGCGACAAGCCTGTTGGCGGCGTCCCATTCGAATGTTCTGGTACCGCCGTCACTGGTGATGTTGCCGTTTAGATCATAGGTGAGAGTGCGATTGGCTCCGCCGCTCTGGCTGGTAATTTCGTTGACGTTATTGGGCGTCGACGTGGTTGTTGTCGGACCGATCGTTTCGCTGGTTCGGTTGCCGGCAAAGTCGTAACCGTAATTGAAGGGAACGAGGAGGGCGTTCGTCGATGCGTTTTTCAACGGTGCAGTCGTGAGCTGGTCGGCGTTGTCATAACCGAAATCGGACCGCAAAATAACCGGCAGGTCCGGCAAGTTTCTGGTCCAGCTCGCAATCTGCCCTTCGACGTCATACGTGTAGTCGAACTGCGAGATCAGTTGTTTCTTTGGATGCTTGTCATCGTTGAGGTTCTTGATTTGCTGGAGCCGTTTGTCCTGGGCATTGGGGAAATACAGATAATTGGCGGAGGCCCCGCCGGGATACGCGATTTTACTCAAGCGGCTGGTTGCCCCGACGTACGTGTTGGTGAACGCGCCGAGCTTGTTCACGTCGGTACTCACCCGTCCGAGACTGTCGAATCTCCATGTTTCGCTGTTGGCCGCGCCATTGATGGAGCGGCTGGTCACACGGCCGAGCTGGTCGTAGCCGAACGTGATGGTGTCATTCGCGAGCGGTCCGTCGACGCTCGCCAGCTGGCCTCCGCCGGGCGTGGGCGGGACGGTAACGGGATTGTAGGCGTAGGTCGTCGTGCCGATGCCGTCGACCATCGTTTTGATCCGATGATAGTTCGGATCGTAAACGTAGCTGACGGTCGCCGTTGGGGGAGTCAACGGCTGGCCGGCAAGATTGGTGTAGCTGATTTGGCGGACCGTGTCGTCGGGGAAATAGAGATAGTTGGTGCGCTGGCTCTTTGCGTCGGTTGAGGATTGCTGCCGGCTTGTGGCGCCAGGAGTGTTTGGAGTGGTCTGGCCTTCGTAGAGGTAATCGATCGTGGTCCCGTCTTGGAAAACCTTTTGAAAAACGCGGCTTTGAAGATCGCGATTGAAGGTCGTCGTCTGATTCTTCGGATCCGTAATGCTGGCCAGCGCGCCGCAGGTGCACCATTCGTAGCGGGTGGTGCGGTTTGCAGGGTCCGTGATTGAATCGAGTTGCTGAATTCCGTTGTAATGCCGGTAAGTCCAGAGACCACGGCGATCCCGGCTTCCGGTCAAATCGAGCGTTTTCACGCCTGTTACATTGTCGGTGTATTGGAATTGCTCGAAAGTGCCATCCGGGTAAGTAATTTTAGTCTTTCGATCGAGGTTATCGTAATCAGTTACGATCGTGTAATCGTCTGAATCGGTAACCGTGCGGACGCGCCGGACGTTGTCATACGTAAAACGGGTTACGGCGGATACGCCGTTAAACGCCGGGCTGGTGACCGAGGCAAGATAACCCGAAGGCACCGTGCCTCCGTAGGCATAGGTAGTCACTTCATTCCTCGCATTTCTGCGCGTGAGGATCTGTCCCTGGGCGTTGTAGGTGAACGTTGTGACCTGGCCCGCGGCATCCGTCTCGGTGAGCGGTTCGTGCAATGTGTTATAAGTGAACTTGCTCTGGAGCTCGTTGTTGCTCCCGGTTGTTTGACGCACTTCGAGCAGGTCGACCTCGTTTGGGGCGTAGACGTAGCTCATAACGCGTCCGACCGGGTCGGTAGCACGGGTTAAATTCCCAACGCCATTATATTCGAACCGGGAAAGCTGCGTGCTTCCATCGCCGACGACCCGCGCGATTTGGGAAGGGTTGGCGGTGGGGCCGGCGTGCTGATAATCGGGCTGACCGGCGTAGGTGTACCAAACGCGGTTTTCGAGAGGCATCTTCTCGCTCGAAAGGATTCCGGAGAGCGAACCGTCGGCGTTATAGAGCCAATGACTGACCTTAGCCTTCGAATAGTCGCCCGGGGCGACCAGCATCGCTTTCTTGTCCCAATAGAAGGTATTCGCAAAATCGAGAGCGAGATTTGTGATGCCGGAAGCAACCGGTGCGACCGGGTCGCTCGGGCTAATGCCAGGCGCTTGATCCCGATATTCCACCCGCTCCTTTCCTCCGAGCGGGTCTGTCATTTCGATCCAGCGATTAGCTCCGTTCTCGCCGGTTACAAAAGTAGTCGTGCCGTAGGGAGTCGTGAGCGAATCGATCGAATCTGTTCCTGCCAGATAGGTAAACTGGGACTGGATTCCGATCACGTCGGTGATGGTCGAGAGTTTGCCCGCGGCATAATCGAAAACGGCAAACCGCCCGAATGGGTCAGTGACTTTGGTTATCTTCAGCGGATCGTCGGTTCGCTCGTAGGATATGGTGGTGACCTGTCCTAGGGAATCCGTGATCGTGGTGACGCGAAAGCTGGCGTCATAGCCGATGGCCACCGCGTTGCCGGTCGGATCGATTCTCCGGGTCATGAAGAGCCGTCTCGGATACGAGGTGGCGCCATTGCTTAGGGCAAAGATTTGTTTCGAGCCATCTGGCAATCGTCGTTCATACGTGGCGGAGCCCGTCTTTACGAGCAGGGCATGGCTTTGAGGATCGTAAGGGAAAGTTTGTGTCGCCGAATCGAGTCTATAAAGTTCAGCACCGCCGCCTGCCATATAGACGCCTGTTAGC
>JBAPMH010000036.1:0-1783 GCA_049278515.1 Chthoniobacterales bacterium | reverse complement strand
AAAAATGAATGAAGCCGTCGCGGCGATCGACTTCTGAGCCGCGAAAGACTCCCGTGCGCTCAGCCGCCTTCCACAGCGGAACAGGACAAATTTTGTAAATGACCGTCACTGTGCGGAACAAGCTCCAAGGTCAATTAGGCGGCGCCTTTGAGTTCCGAACCACCATGAGGCGGTGGAATTGGCGAGCCATCCGCCGCATATTCATTGAGCTTGTTGCGCAGCGTGCGAATCGAAATACCCAGAATATTTGACGCATGCGTGCGGTTGCCGTGGCAATGCTTGAGCGTTTCCAGGATAAGGTCGCGCTCGACCTCCGCCACAGTGCGTCCGACCAGATTGCGCGTTATTTGCTCGGCCGCCATGACGGCATGTGACGCTAGGTCGGTGCCGCGTGCCTGATCTAGCCGCGCACCATCCGGCGAAAGGATGCCGTCAACACCGATTTCCACCCCGCTCGAGAGCAGGACCGCCCGGTGCAAGGTGTTCTCCAACTCGCGCACATTGCCTGGCCAGCGATTGATATTGAGTGCGCGCCGGGCCTCAGTGGAGAGCGCACGCAACGGCAGACCGTTGGCCTTTGAATATTTCTTGATGAAATACTCTGCCAGTTCGCCGATGTCGGACGGCCGTTCACGCAAAGCAGGAATCTTCAGATTGACCACGTTAAGGCGGAAAAGCAGATCCTCTCGGAATTTGCCCTCTCGCACGGCGTCGATCAGGTTGCGGTTCGACGTCGCAATGATCCGGATGTCGACCGGAACCGGACGATTGCCGCCAACTCGATCGATCACCCGTTCCTGAATGGCGCGCAGCAGCTTAGCCTGGAGTCTGACATCCATCTCGGAAACTTCATCGAGCAGCAGTGTGCCACCGTTCGCTTCCTCGAATTTGCCAATACGGCGGGCGAGCGCTCCGGTGAAGGCGCCTTTCTCGTGACCGAACAGCTCGGATTCCAGCAAGTTCTCGGGAATTGCCGCGCAGTTGACAGTAATGAATGATTTCTTTGAGCGGGTACTGCGGCTGTGCACAAAACGGGCGAGGACTTCCTTTCCAGTCCCGCTCTCTCCAGTAATCAGAACGGAGGCATCGGAACCTGCGATCTGCTGGGCGAGCTTGACGACTTTTGCCATCGCGTCATCGCGGTAGATCAGATCGCGGGAATCGTCGGCGACTGCAGCAAGCACCGCGGCGATCAGGTCCGGGTCAGGCGGCAACGGGATGTATTCTTTGGCCCCGGCGTGGATCGCGTTGACGGCGGCGCGCGCGTCATTGGTCACGCCGCAAGCGACAATCGGTACGTGGATGCGTTCGGCATCGAGGCGTGCCACGAGGTCGCGGATATCGAGCGCCACATCGGCCAACAACAGGTCGGCGCCTCGACCGGACCGCAAAACCGCGAGCGCCTGATCGTTGCTGTCGGCGTGAGTGACGTTCGCGCCTTTCTCCATCGCGAGCTTGGTCGCGGTGGTGAGTTGGCCCCCGAGCGTGCCGATGATCAAGAGTCGCATGGCTTAGCTCCGTATCATTCCAGAGAAATTGCAGGCAACCGAGCGCATCAGTTGTGGTCCGCCTTGATGATTTCAGTCATGGTCACGCCGAGCTTGTCTTCCACAAGAACGACTTCGCCGCGTGCGACCAGTCGATTGTTGACGTAGATGTCGATTGCCTCGCCGACCTTGTGATCGAGTTCCAGTACGGCGCCAGGTCCGAGCTTGAGCAGGTTGCCAACCTCCATATGGGCGCGGCCGAGCACCGCGGAGACCTGGACCGGCACGTCAAAAAC
>JBAPMH010000035.1:0-10253 GCA_049278515.1 Chthoniobacterales bacterium | reverse complement strand
GGAAGGTCCAATCGCCCGGAGCAGGACGCGTTTGGGAGCGTTACCTGTGACGATGAAGCCACCGATGCCGACGTTATCACCGGTCTGAACTCGCATCCGAGTCGAGAGGTTAAGTGCCTGCGCTGCTGCAGCCGGGGTCGGAGTGGCTGTCGCCGTCGCAGTCGCTGTAGCCGTTGGCGTCGGAGTTGGTGGAGGTGCAGTAGGCGTCGGCGTGGGAGTCGGCGGAGGTGCAGTGGGTGTAGGAGTGGGAGTCGGCGGATGAGCGGTAGGTGTCGGCGTCGGAGTCGGCGGAGGCAGTGTCGCTGTTGCCGTCGGTGTCGGGGTCGTAGGAGGTGTCGCTGTTGCGGTCGCCGTTGGAGTGGCTGTCGCTGTCGGCGACGGAGTCGGGGTAGGCGACGGGCCCGGGCACGTTCCGGTTATCGAGAGGCTATCGATCCGCCAGCCCGGCGCGGCCGAGAACAGATCGGTCCCCATCCGCCAACGCAGCTTGATGGTTTGTCCGTTCACGTTCGGCCCCAGGTTCGCCACCGTCGTGATGTAGCCACCCGAATTGCCGCTCCACGCCATCCGGCCAGCCAGCGGGTTGGACGCTAACCCGCTTATCTCCCCGGTGTAGCCCCCCGACACAAAACTTCCACCTACCGACGGCTCGGTGATGTCGGTGAACGCTCCCCCGTTGATGTTAGGCGAGGAAACTTCCAACACTCCTCCATCCCAGAAGGTCCCGCTGCTGAATTCCGTGTTGAAGTTGTTGCGGAACGTCAGCTGGGCCGCGGCCGAGTTCACGGTGATGTTGGGCGAGACCAGATACTTGTCGCTTACCCCGTTCTGGTCGTCGACAAAGGCGTCGTTGGGCGGCGTGTCCGAGACACTCGCCACGGTGATCCACTTCACGCCGTTGTCCGGCGGGGCTCCTTGATTGGTAGCTGTCCATCCTGCCGGCAGAGCGGGAGCGACTACTCCATCGAAGTTCTGGGTGAATCCGCTGCACGGGGTTGGCGTCGCTGTAGCGGTAGCGGTGGCTGTGGCTGTAGGTGTCACCGTTGCGGTGGGCGTGGGAGTAGGTCCTCCGGGTGTCGCTGTCGCTGTCGGAGTCGGTGTGGGTCCACCGGGCGTCGCCGTCGGCGTGGGGGTCGGCGCCGCTGGGTCGACCGCATTGTAAGCGACGAGCGCAAAATCCTGATCGAGCGGCGACGCGTTTCCGGGCACGCCATCTCCGGCGATGTTAGTTGCCGTAATCGTAATGACCACAGGACCGGTAACTCCGGCCGGAATGAACACGCTCTCGGCGTTGTTTCGAATATCCGCGGTTCCTCCTGTCACCGAGGAGGCGCCGGAGAAAACATTTCCCAAGTAGGTGTTACCGCCTGCTGTAACTGTGAGATCGAGGTTGTTGACGAAGGCGTTGCCGGAGGTCGGGCCCGGCACGTCCGTCCAAGTGAGTGTGACGCGCACCGGCTTGGAGACATCGCCTACTACGGTAGTGATGATGCGTTGCTGCGCAGTCGCGGTGAAGAGGTCGGAGGCCAGTTGATCGTGCAGGATGTGGGCGGAGGCAAAGATGTCGAAGTAATTGTTCAAGCTGGCTTCGCCCATACCCTGGCTGTTCGAAGGAAGGGTGTCATTCGCGCCGACGCCGGTCATGTAACGCGCTGAATTCATCAGGAGCGCCTTGGTCAAGGCCGGGCTCGGTGGCGTCAGCCCCTGATTGATGAAGTGCTGCCGGTATAACGCAGCCGTTCCGGCCACGGCCGGACAGGAATGGCTGGTGCCGGAGGAAGCGGTGTACCATTGCTGGCCCGGGGGAAAGAACTTACTGCCCCCGGTGCCGCCGCTCACACCACCACCAGTCCAGGTGGAGAGGACCACGCCGTTGCCGGTGCGTCCAGGGTTGGCTGCGTTCTGAGGCGCTCCGCCGGAAGTGTGCGTGCCAGGACCCATGATGTCGGGCTTCTTGCGTTGGTCGGTAGTCGGTCCGCGGCTCGAGAAGGAAATGATGTCGTTGGCATTATCCGCCCCGGCGTCACTGATGCCGGAACCGTCCGAGCCGCCGAACGGATTGACGTCTTCCCCTGCGCCCACCGTAATCACGTTCTTGCCCGTGCCGGGCGCGCCAATCGTAGTTGCGCCAGAACCGCTATTTCCCGCGGAGACGACCATGGTGTATTCCTGATTGCCGGCGGTGGGAAACGTCGAGCCAGCCGGTTGCGCATCCCGGACCAGCGAGTCAAAGGTCTGAGAATTAGTGTTATAAACACCGGTGCCTGGGTTGCTGCCCCAGCTATTGCTGCTGATCCGCATCCCCGCCTGATAGGCCTGGGATTCAAGATTTGGAAAATTAGGATTAGTGAAAGTACCGCTGACCTTAAAGATGACGGACAAGCCGACTCGGACGAAGGGCGCAATCCCAAGACCCCAGCGAAAGCCGGAGGCGTCTGCGTGAGGAAAAGCCCCGAAATCGACGCCGCTCGACACCCCCGTCGGCACATATCCTCCGATGATCGTGCAGTTGAGATTGCCGTGCCCGTTGCTGCCAGGCAGATCGGCGGCCACGGCTGTGCCCTGAGCGGTAACGTAACTGACGCGACTGTTGGCGGCATTAGTCGCATCACCCAGCGTGTAGAGAACGAACTGGAAAGGCGTGGTCGTTCCATTATCAAGGCCGGTGTCATTGACGTTGACGCCGAAGTTTGCAGCCGTGCCCAGAGCGAAGCCCTTGCCCGTGAGATAGTTCAAATAGTTCATGGGGGTCGGCACGGCCGGGCTTCCGGTGATATTGCCTGTCATGATGATGTCCTGCCGTTCGCAATGCAGTTGGGGCGTCACCCACTGTTGAATGGACACGACATCGCCGCGCTCGGCGATCTGACGGATCACCACGTCCCGGGGCAGGGCGACTTTCACGTTAACGTAACCGATGAAGCTCTCCTGCGAGATGACCGGCTCGAGCCGGTGTTTCTCAATCAAGCTCAGCGTAGCCGCGTTTTCGGCCGGATCCGCGACCATCTGAATGACAAACTGTTCGTTCCCTTCTGATGAAAGATTCTCGCGTGTCGCCGTCTGGCCTTGGCCAGTGACGGCCGGATCAAGTCGGTAAGCCGCCGTGTATTCCCCGTCCCACTGGGCCATTGACCGATCGGAGGCCAGTGTCCGCACCTTCTGCAAGGTCGCAGCCGGGCCATACACAAGATAGCTATTGCTTGGAATGTAGGTGACGATGCGCACGCCCGTGGCCACGAGCGCCTGATACCATTCAGGACGAATCGGACCGGCAAACTGAATCAGGCGCATCTGATTGCCGGACTTCCCGCTGTCCACCGAACGCAGCGCCCGGGCTTCCGGTGTTGTCGTGTCAATCGAGCCGGCGTTGAGCATGACCAGATTGTTTTCCTTCACAGTCTGCGCGGCCAGGCCCTGGGCCCGAACTGAGGCGCCGGGAAAAGGATGAAACGCGAAGAACGCCAGAAGGGCTGCGATGAGGCAAGCGAGGCCGATCAACGCCCGTGAATTGAAGAAGGCGGATCGAGAGGCTGGTTTAGTTTTCATTTCTGGCTTTCTATGTGGATTTCAAAAT
Source organism: Chthoniobacterales bacterium (assembly GCA_049278515.1). GTDB lineage: Bacteria > Verrucomicrobiota > Verrucomicrobiia > Chthoniobacterales > UBA10450 > AV80. Next base: position 6,679 of record JBAPMH010000035.1, on the reverse strand, counting down.
CGCAGGCGTTCCCAACAAGGATGCTGGAGAACTTATCGCATTCGGCGTCGTTGGGCCGTTAAACCCGGGGCGAGTTCAAGCTGCAATAGCCGCGATCCTGATGACGTTTCGACCGACGGTCAAGACTTCTTACGAAAAATGTGGTGCCGCAGAAAACGACGACGGAGATCCGTGCTCGGGGTTGGCAGGGACGTCGCGCTGCGGCGTCCGCGATGGGAGGTTGGAAGCGAGGATCGAGGGATGGAGGAATGGAGGAAATCGGAAAGCGGGAGGATGGACAACCGCCGATTACGCGGATAACACGGATGGGAAGAGAAGATCGATCCACGAGCACGACGAGAGGAAAGAATTCCTAATATCCGAGTCATCCGCGTAATCCGCGATTTAAGAAAATCGACAATCGAGAATCGAAATTCGAAAATCCCCGTAAGCCTCAGTTCCCTCCGTTTCCTCCTGGTGAGAGAAGAATGGGGCGGTTTGGCCCCGTAAAGGGGCGTGGCCCCCACGGGGCTTTACGCCCAAAGCGCCCTCCTTGACGCGCTGTCCGCGGTCAGTGTTTTTTCGTGGTAGGGCGAGACGCTGTCGAGCCGTCTGTCCCGCGTCGCCCACAGGGCGACGGCTACAGAAGCGGACGGCGCAGCGCGCCGTCTCTACCATGGGGGTCCGCCAGAAGGTGGATCGGCCGCTCCGCGGGCGATGAGAGAAATCGTGGCGGCGCAGCAACTCATCGAGCGGCGGAGCGCTCGATCCACCTACCTCAGATTGTAGATCTCGATGAGGCCGATGCCGCTGCCGCCATTTCTGCCGGCGAGGATCGCGGTGAATTGTCCCGCAGGGAGCGAAGTGAAGATTCCAGACTCTTTCGGATCGGAAAGCGCGAACCCGGCGGCGGTAAGTTCCGCCGCGGAGACCGGATCGCTCTGCCAATCGTCATTTGAAATGAGTGTTGTCCCGTTGCTGTCGTGCAGCTCGAGCGTCGGATCGGCCAGGGCGGGACTGAGGCCGAACTGAGCGAGAGACGGTCCGATTCCACGCAGGACGATCTGGGTATTGGTGGCGCTTCCACCCAGGATGAAACCGCCGATCATGACGTTATCGCCGGTGCGAACGAATCCGCGAGTGCTGATGTTCGCCAACTGCGAAGCGGTTCCGCCGCTGGCGTCATAAACTTCTACCAAGCCCACGCCAATTCCCTGGTTTTTCCCGGCCAGGATCGCGGTATAAGCGTCGGGCTGAAGAGTCGCGACCAGCGCCGCCTCCTTCGGGTGGGAGGGGGCCAAGCCAAGCGCCGTCAATTGCGCCGCCTGCGCCGAGTCATCCTGCCAATCGTCGTTGGGCGTGATCAGGAGGCCGTTGCCGTTGCGCAGTTCGAGCGTTGGATCGGGCAGGACACCTGGGAAGGGCAAAGAAGTCAGGGAGGGACCAAGGCCTCGCACGACCACCGTCTTGGGGGCATTTCCCGAGACGATAAATCCGCCGATGAGAACGTTATTTCCGGTCTCGACAAGCATCCGCGTCGAGATATTCAGCGCTTGGGCCGGGGAGGGCGTAGGGGTAGGTGTAAGAGCTGGGGTGGAAGTAGAAGTGGGACTGGGAGTCGGCAGGGGTGTAGATGTGGGAGTCGGTGTTGATGGTGGCGTCAGGGTGGGCGTCGGTGTCGGGGTCGTCGGCAGGGGTGTAGATGTGGGAGTCGGTGTTGATGGCGGCGTCAGGGTGGGCGTCGGTGTCGGGGGCGGTGGTGTAGGCTGATCGGAAAGCACCAGGATGTGGTTGCTCGTGCCAGTGATGGAAGCGTTGAGAGTGTCAGTGGCTGTGATCGTGTGGTTTCCGAGCGTTTGGAGGTCGGCGCTGAAGGTGCCGGTCCCGTTCGTTAACGTGCTATCAGGAGGCAAAAAGCCGGTGCTCGTGCTCGTAAAGTGAACGATGCCGGCATAGTTCGTCGCCGTGTTATTAGATTGATCCAGGGCTCGCACTGTGAAGTTGAATCCGTTGAACTGAATCACCATCGGCGGAGCGACCACTTCGAAGTGAGTAGTTACCGGCGGGGACGGCGTGGGGGTGACCGTTGGTGACGGCGTGGGCGGAGGAGGAGTCGGTGTGAGGGTGGCTGTGGCGGTTGGAGTTGGCGGTGGCGGGGTTGGGGTAGGTGTAGGAGTACTCGTTGAAGGCAGAAGTTCGGTCATCGTGGTCGCGCTCGCTGCGCTTCCGAGGAAGGGAAGCCCATACACGGCCTCGATCGTCCGCAGGACGCTGAAATGATTGTAGGTCGTGGCGACGTCGGCGTGAGTCAGCCAGGGCGCGGCGGCCGCGGTATAGATATGTCCGCCGCCATTAATGCTGGTCGATCCCTCATCGAACGAAACGATAAGTAACGTATGGGCCCAGTCAGGGCTCGCGGTCACCAACGGCACGAATGCCTGGAGGAAAGCGTCGCCTTGAGCGGTCGTCCCGTCGTGCATGTCGTTGGTCATGTTCGGGACCACCATGACAAAGTTCACGGTCGGATCGAAATTCGCGAGCGGCTGAATGTTTGCGCACTGGACTGCATCAAGCCGGACGCTTTCAAAACTGATGGCGGGATTGTGCTTTCGAACGTACTGCCCGGCAAGCCCCGGGCCATCCACCCCGCCCGTGAACGCGGTGGTGTCAGAACAGCTTCCCGGAAAATTCTGAGCATAAACGCGCCATGATTTTCCGGCGGCAGCCAACTGTTTGGCCAGATTGTCGGTTGAAGCCGGAAAGGTGGCGTAACCGTCGCCCGTCACGCCCTGGTTTGAGCCGGAGAAGCCATCCAGGTAATTGGGCTCGGACGGGTGCGTCACCCCATAGAAATTCGTGAAATTGACGTTGGCCGCGGCGAAGCTTGCAAAGTAAGGCGCGGTCGCCGGCGTGATGGCGGACGCCTCCCTATTCTCGAACCAAACCCAAACGATATGCTGAATGCCGGGAATAGAAGCTGCCGGCGATTGCGGGGGAGCGTTACGGACAGGATTGGTTACTTGTGCGTGCAACCCTCCGACCGAGGCAAGGACAATGACCCATGAGATGACCGCAGAAATCCTCGGAAGCGTTCGGATACGACAGCATGCCGGAGCGGGCCGGGAGAGATCAAGCTTTTCTCGCCCTCCAGAAGGTGGATCGGCCGCTCCGCGGGCGATGAGAGAAATCGTGGCGTTGCCAATGTGGGAGGGGCCTTTGCGCCCCGACCGGTCGCCGCCCAAAGGGAAAGGAGAAGGGGACACCGCGGATGACGCGGATTAAACGGATAAGAGGGAAGAGAAGATCGATCACGAGCACGAGCACGAGAACGAGGAGAGGAAAGAATTCCTAATATCCGCGATATCCGCGTAATCCGCGGTTTTCCTTAAATCGAGAATCGAGAATCCCCGTAAAGGGGCGTGGCCCCCACGGGGCTTTACGCCCGAAATTCCGCTACCGCAGATTGTAAATCTCGACGAGGCCGATGCCGATGCCGCCGTTTTTGCCGGCGAGGACCGCGGTGAATTGTCCGGCAGGGAGAGAAGTGAAAATTCCAGATTCCTTCGGATCGGAAAGCGCGAACCCGGCCGCGGTCAGTTCCTTCGCGGAGACCGGATCGCTCTGCCAATCGTCATTTGAAATGAGTGTCGCCCCGTTGCTGTCGTGCAATTCGAGCGTCGGATCGGCCAGGACGGGACTGAGCCCAAACTGAGCGAGAGACGGTCCGATTCCACGCAGGACGATCTGGGTATTAGTGGCGCCTCCACCCAGGATGAAGCCGCCGATCATGACGTTGTTCCCGGTCTGGACAAAACCGCGGGTGCTCATGTTGGCCAACTGCGACGCGGCCGCGCCGTTGGTGTCGTATATTTCCACCAGGCCTACGCCCGTCCCCTGGTTCTGCCCCGCCAGGATCGCGGTGTAGGCCGCGGGCTGGAGCGAAGCGACCAAAGCCGATTCCTTGGCGTGGGTCGGGGCCAGACCGAGCGCGGTCAATTGCGCCGCCTGCAAGCTGTCGTCCTGCCAATTGTCATTGGGAAGGATCACCAAGCCATTGCTGTCCCGAAGCTCCAGAGTGGGATCGGCCAGAGCATCGCTGATTCCGAAAGCAGTGAGCGAGGGACCAATCCCGCGGACGACGACGTTCTTGGGCGCGGCGCCGTTTACGATAAATCCTCCGATGAGTACATTGTTGCCGGTCTCCACCCGCATTCTGGTCGCAATGTTCAACGCCTGAGCCGGCGCTGGCGTCGGGGTAGGCGTCGCGGTGGGCGCAGGTGTAGGCGAGGGAGTTGCCGCAACTGTGGCGGTTGGCGTAGCCGTAGCTGTAGGACTAGCAGTGGGAGTAGGAGTGGGTGTTGGTGTTGCGGTCGGGATAGGAGTCGGCGTCGGAGTCGGCCCGGGTGTGCAGATCAAGCTCTGAACGGTGTTTGTGAAGCTGGAGCTCTCGGATGTTCCGCCCACGACATAGAAGCTTCCATTCAAGCTCGCGCCACTCATGTTTGTCCGAGCCGCTAACATGGCAGGTAAGTCGGACCAGGCGTTAGAAGCTGGATCCCAGAAAATGGCAGTGCCCAGAATCGTTCCGGTATTCTGCCCACCGGCCAAAACCGTTCCGCCGTTATGGGAACCGACGGCTCCGGACGAGCGCGGACCAGGCAGGGTTCCATTGGCTGCCCAGGTGTTTGTGGCCGGGTTATAGCGAAACACGCTGGAAATATCCTGAGGGAATGAATTAGTCCCACCCGCTCCGTAGACAAAGTTTCCATCCGTAAAGGCGCGCACATTAACCACAGCCACCGGATAGGATGCGCCGGCTGTCCACTGATTCAACGAGATGTCGTAAATTTCCATCGCGCTGGTCGGAGTGACCGCAAAACCGCAGAACTTGTAAATCTTCCCGTTGAGGTAGGTGGTAGCATGCCCTGCCGCTCCCGACGTAGACGGGGCCAGCGTTGCATAGGTATTTGTACTCGGATTATATCTGTAAAGGGTGGTGGCGGTGACGATATAAATGTTGCTGCCGTCGGTAACCGCTACGGCCCGAGCCAAAGGCGACGGCAACGGCGCAATCGCTGTCCAGGCGGTCCCGTCAAATTTAAAGGAATTGGCAATAATCACGTTGCCCGTGGTTACGCCGCCGAAGCTGTAGAGAAAGTTACCGACGCTGGTGACGGCCGCGCCAAAAATCGGGAGCGGGTAATCAGAAGCCGCGCTCCAGGCGCAAGGGCCTGGAAAAGGAGTTGGTGTCGGAGGAGCAGGCGTTGGCGTGGGACTGGGTGTTGAAGTCGGTGTCACCGTTGCCGTCGGGCCGGGAGTCGACGTGGGGGTGGGAGTCGCCGTTGGGCCGGGAGTCGTCGTCGGCGTGGGCGTGGGCGTCGGGCTCGGCGGAGCGGCCAGGTAAGCGACGTAAATGGCGTTGCCGCCGCCGGTGAATTGCACGCCGAAAGCGACCTCGCCAAGGTTGTTGATGCTTAAGCCGCCCATCAAAAACGCTACGACTCGCGGGCCGGTGTCGGTCATCAAGGTGTCGTTAACTCCGGCGATGCGCTGGAAGGTCGTGCCGTTGGTAATGAAGACCGAATCGCGCGGCGTGCCCTGATTGTCGTTGCCCCGAAACGCCACCAGGCCGCTGTCGTTGATCACGGGCGCGAAGCTGTCGATGCTGGTGAACCCGGCGCCGTCGCTCACGGTCGGGAACATTGTGGTGGTCGTCCCATCCGCCACGACGATCCGGCGCGTCGACGCGGCGGTGCTCGTTCGAGTGGTGAATACGGCCTGGTTGAGATTGTTCATCGAGATGCTGTTGTCCATGGCGAAAAAGACGGGACCGCTCGAGCTGTCACCCGCTGCGGCCAGGACGGAACTGCCATCGGGGTTCCAGATCCGCAGTTCCTTGTAGGTGGAGGCTTGCGCGCCGAGGTTCGCCTGGGCGGCGATGCGATTGTTGTTGTTGAAGGCGGGCGCGTAGAGGAAGGAATAAGGACTGTTAGGATTGCCGGAGGTTTCCGTGACGTAGTTGGTGAAGGCAGTGGTCGCGATGTTATAGGTGCCCAGCGCCTGGGGAACATTGAATTTCACGCGCATCCCGATGAGACCGTTGTCATTGATCTTCGGGTTCGTGTAGGAGGTGGCGCCGAGCGGGCCATTGGTGACGAACGTGGTCTGGCCGGAAGCGTTGTCGTAAAAATAGAGCCCGTCATCCGCGACGCTGGTGCTGGCGAAGCGCGGAAATGTGACCTTGTTGCTCTGATTGATGAACGGGTCGCTTACCAGGGCGTTATTGTCGTTCGCATTGTAAACCAGCGAACCGGTGCCGTGACCGCCGAACCACAATCCCGGGCTGGTGGTTAAGCCCACGGTGTTGACCTTTACCGTCACATTGCCGGCGTTGTTCAGGGTGGAACTGACGCTGTTGAAGGTGGAGCCGTTGGGCAAATTAAAGGCGGTGCCGCCGGTGTCGGCCCGGACCTGCAGCTGGATGTTATAAGTGATCGGCAGGGATGGCGCGCGGGCGGTGACAGGCATTAATGGCGGAGCGAGGGTCGCGCCCAACAGAATCGCCGCACTCGAGAAGAGCGCGGCGGCGAACGTCGCTTTTAGCTGGCGATTCCGGATAATCACTTTCCTGTTAATCCGGTAAATTGAGGCCGGTTTCAACCGGGGAATTGGAGGAACAAGGAGCGGCGCTCTCCAGAGC
>JBAPMH010000034.1:0-5813 GCA_049278515.1 Chthoniobacterales bacterium | reverse complement strand
GAGTAAGAGGGGGCGCTGAGGATTGACCGGGCCGGGCCTCCTCCTGGCGCCCTTAAACCGCCGGTGCCGGCAAGTCCTGCAGCTTCGGGCTGAACGGAATGGGTTCGCCACCCCGGCTGAGGTAAAGCGCGTAGAGCTGCTTATGCAGATGGACCCAGCAAAAATAGACCGGCACCGTCGCGAAATACATTCCGATGCAAAAGATAATGGCGCCAGCGGCGCACAAAGCCAGACTTGCGACGATGATAAAAAGAGTGGCGAGAACGATCTCCTTCCAGGTCAGCGCGACGAACCGTTTAACGAAAGCGAAGTTAAACGCCGCCCCGAACTCCTGCAGGAGGGATGCGCGAATGGTGAGCGGGGTAATCACGACCATTACGCCGACGACGAGCACGATATAGAAGACCATGAAGAAAACAAAGAGCAGCGCCGCCGCGCAACCGCTGGCCGAGCTGTGATCGTTCGGTGCCAGTACTCCCAGGATCATGGTGACGGGAATGATGATGAGGCACGCCGCCATTCCGATGACGAGACCGCTGACAAGGCTGACCAGGAATGGCCAAAGACCGCGCTCGAGATATTTGCCGAAATTGTTGAAATCAAAATCCGGAAACGCTTCCGGCCGATTGTCCTCGCGGCCCCAGAAGCCGGTGATCAGCCAGCCCTTGATAACGATTGGCCCCACCAGGGGAATGAACACGCAAATGCCGGCCAGCAGCGTATTCATCATCCACTTCGGGCTCTTGAAAAAATCGCTGACGGAGGCGGTATAATTCATATTAGCGAACCCGGATCCTGCTCGGAAACGGGGATGCGCGGATGGTTACCGACCGCGGAATGCGTGTCAATCGCAAACGGAAAACCTCCCTGCGAACATAGCCACCCCGCGAATTGGCCTTGCCCGGCCGGAAACATCCCAGGTATCCTCAGGCTAAGGCAAACTCATATGAAAAATTCGCAACTTGGAACCCTACGGCTCGGCGCAATGTCCCTTTCAATATGGCTCGCTTCCTCCCTATTCCTGCAGGGCTCACCGGCGCCTGGCTGGTCTCTCGGACCAGACTTGCCGGCCAACCTCGTCCGGGGCGCCGGCGTTTATTTCCCGGCCAACGGGCACTTCTACGCAATGGGTGGCCGAACGAGCGACGCATTCGGCTCGGAAATGACGACGCCCTACGAATACAATCCCAAAACCAATAGTTGGGCTTTTAAGACCGCGCCCTTCCCGGATAACCAAGTGTGTAACATGGCCTGCGGCGTCCTCAACGCGGGCAAGGTTCCCTACATCTATTGCGTGGGGGGGACGACCGGTGGCGGCGCTACCACTGCGACTCCGCGCGTTTTCCGCTACGACCCAATAGCCGACAGAATCGAGACCATCGGGATCGACGCGTGGAACGAGGCGGCGCCCAACACCGTTCCGGGCGGAGCGGCCGTCGTCCAAAACAAGCTCTACATTTTGGGTGGTTTATCGATTGGGACCGACGCGACTAATCGCATCTTTGAGTTCACTCCGGGCAATCCCGTTGGTTCGCAGTGGGCCCAGAAAGCCGCGACCCTGCCCGTGAACTTAAGTTATGTGCCGGTAACCGCGATCGGGAACCTGATCTTCACGGCGGGAGGCTCCAGTTTCGTGCCGTGCCAACTTACCGAGACAACCAACGCCTACGTTTACGATCCCGCCAAAGATTCTATTTCGCCCATCGCCAGTATGCCAAGGGCGGCTGGGGAGACGCAGGCTGTGACGATCGCCAATGAGATGTGGGTTTTGGGCGGGGGGAGAACCCCGCCTCATCCCTCGGCTGAGGTGAATATCTACAACCCTGCGACCGGCCAATGGAGAGCGGGTCTACCCATGATCGCGGGCCGGCGAAATTTCCCGGCCGGGAGTGACGGCATCCGCCTTTTCCTCGCGGGCGGATACGATTCTTCGACCGTCCCGCAGAAGACGGCGCAGGTTTACGGCGGTGTTTCGCGGTGATGCGCGCCGCGGAGATCGTCACTAACGTCCATTGCGCGCGGTGACGATCCGGCCAAATTCGAATTGTGCACAAGGACAAGCCACCCGGGATCTTTGATCTGACCGAACGGTCCCTGAAATACGCGGCTGGCTTTTGCTTCGTCGTCGGATTTGTCCTGAGCGTCATCGTCCGAATCATTGTTGTCCTGAGCACCGAGCACTTCACGCAAACAAGCCCGTGGTCGGGATCGTGAAGTTTTTGCCCGGTTGATTCGGACCCTCGGTTCGCGCGGCGCTTCCTGCGTGAGAGAATGTTACCGAAAAAGCGGAGCTTCAGTTTGCCTTTGCCTGCAATTGAAGGAATAGGTTCTGGTCATTATGTCCGCTGCCATTCCGCAAATCAGGTTTCGCGACAGTGGGCTTTGTTCAGGAATACCTCGTCTGCCGGTTGCATAACGCAGCCGCCCAACGTCCAGGTTTTCCCCGGAGCAAGAACAGAAATTCAAAATCGATATGATCCGAAAATTTTTCCTCGTTGTCGCCCTCACCACCACTGCCTCGATGATCACGGTGCGAGCGGAACCGCCGGCAAAGCATAAAAAATCCAACTCCACAAAATCCGATGCGACTTCCAAAGTGGCTCCGGCGGCCCCGTTGGTGCAAGGCTGGACCCTTACCAACGGCGTCTGGGTCCATTCCGACGGATATAAATTCGTCAATGGGTCGGTGATCCGGACGGGAACGCAGACTCACAAGCCGCCGCCGAAGCCTCCAACTCAGGCCCAGTTGGATGCGGTGAAGAAGAAATCGGCGCCTCCTTCGGCAACGGACTCCGCGGCCACGAAGGCGGCCGAACGTGAGCGCAATCTCGCGCCGCGACCTGCTCCGCAGACCGGGACTCACCTGTAGGCAGCGAGCCGGGCGCTGGCTTCCGAGGACGGCGACCGGGCCCGGGGCGGCAGACGGCATTGTGTTCGCCATCAATCGAATAGCTCAGCGGTCAGAGCAGCCCCGAAAGCATTCGGAGTTGGTCATCGAGGACGCTCGTGATCTAATAGCCTTCGAACGGGCCTATAGCTCAGCGGTTAGAGCAGGGGACTCATAATCCCTTGGTCCCAGGTTCGAATCCTGGTGGGCCCAGCCCCGAAAGCTTTCGGGGCTGCCCCGCCACCCGCGCCTTCGCCAGCCGGGGACCCGCGCTCCGCGTCGCTCTTCTGCGGGAAAGGCAGAACTCCGGTCAGATCCCCGTGTTGTCTACGTCCCAAGGTTCGACACTGGAATCGGTCATGCCATCTTTATAGGCGACTGCTGCGAAATACGCGTACTGACCATTCCCAACTCCCAAGGGCCCGTAATACACCTGGCAATTGATCGGCGTCGGGCCGTTGTGGGTCGGAGTAGGGGGCAGGCCATACGGCCACAGGCTCCTGGTGTAAAAGATGATTGCTCCGCTGGTAGGGGTGGTTATCGAGACATAAATAGTATTCGGATGGTGACCTGTCTGCGTAAATTCCGGCATCTCGACCTGGTCGGCCAGGACGGAGGAGGTGGTGAATAGAATCAGCGCCAGCGCTGTGAGCGACACACTAATGGTGGGCCAAATGGATTGTGGTTTCATAATAACTGACTCTTTCTTGCTGGGGTTTAACTACGCTTCTCGCTCTGTTGTGAGGTTTTTTGAACAGAACGGGTTTCTACTCATTAATACGACTTTGGCTTCATTAAGTTCGCAGACCCCCTTTCGTGGGCGCGCGCCTTGGAGCCACATTCACGGTTGGTCATCCACCGCGGCAATATTGAGCAGGGGCCCAGCTGGGCTGCCGGCGCGAAGTCAGCCATTTCTCAAGCCGGCGGCTCAAAACCCCGTCTGCAAGGGCTTTCTCGCCCATTTTTTCCCGGAAAAACAAGGATTTCCTCGCTAATCCATTGACAGGGACATTTGGTATTACCATAATGCCGCCCGATGCTGAAGAAATTCATTCCGCAAAAGCCCATGTCCTCGATCGGAGAAGGATCGTTAAGCGCGGGCACTGAGGAGAATAACGGGCTCGCGCAACGCGAAGAACAAAGGGCAGCGTCACCAACAATCGATCCAAAAAAATATATGGCTGAACATTCTGGCAAAGACATTCTCTCAAGCGACGTCGAGATCAAAGGCTCGATTAAATTTCAAAAGGAACTTCTCATTGACGGAAAAGTGGAGGGCGAAATCAATTCCGATGGCGTCCTGACCATCGGTGAGAACGCGGACATTCGGGGCGAAATCAAAACGAAGTCGATTACCGTTTACGGCAAAGTTCAGGGTAACATCACGGTGGGCGAACGCTGCGAGCTCAAATCGCGTTGCACGCTCCAGGGCGACCTGAAGGCGGCGCGCCTCGTCATCGAGGAAGGCGCCACTTTCATCGGAAAATCCGAGGTCACCAGCGGCGGCGCCAGCAAGGCAGCCACTCCTCCCGCGCGACCGGAGATAGTCCGGAATGAAGAGCCGGCTGCTCCGGCAAAATCGGCCTTTGGCGCACGAGTCTAAGTAATCACCTTCCGCCGAAGCGCCAACCGTGGCAAAGCCGTCGCCTGCAAAAGTCAGTGTGGAGTGTCCACACTGTGGCTTTAAGCAGATGGAGTATGCCGCGGCCAAGAGCACGATGTGCCGCCAGTGCGGCTCGCATTTTGTGCCGGCCGGACCGAAGCCGGAGATACGCCTTCGCGCCAAGGAAGAACCTGTCGAGGCGGCAGCCGATTCTTCGCTTTTTCACAAAATCGAAGGCTTCTGGAACAAGCATCACAATTCGGAGATCGAGTGTTTCGATTGCAAGGCGAAACAGGAAATCAGCTCCGCCGCCAGCTCGACCTTTTGTCCGAAGTGCAGCACGCACATCGACCTGCGCAATTATAAGGTCACGACGAGTTTCAGCCGTTCGATTAAAACGCAGGGCGAAATCCATGTCACGGCAAAGGGCGATCTCAGCAGCACCAGCGTAACGTGCCGCTCCGCGCTGATCGAAGGAAAGATGCGCGGCAACATGAATTGTATCGGCACCGCCACGATCGATTTCGTCGGCAAGATTCCTGGCCGGCTGACGGCGCAACATGTTTTGATCGAGCGCAAATCCGACGTGCATTTCTTCCGCCGTATTCGAGTGAAAAGCATTGAGATCCGCGGCCGGATGACCGGGGAAATTATCGCGGAGGGAACGGTCGTCATTCACCGCAATGCGCTCCTGGACGGGAACGTCACGGCCAGATCGATTTCAGTGGAAAAGGGTGGAATATTCAGCGGCCAATTAATCATCGGCAGCGCGGGGCTCACCCAGGCGGAATTGCTCCCCGAAACCACTTCGGCTGCGGTTGCGGCGGGGGAAGAGCTCGAGCCGGTGGCCGTGCCGCATCCTGTGCCCGCGACGTAGCTCGGGCTGAATGCAAAAACTGCGTCCACGCAGTCCCTACGATCGGCTCGGCGGTTATGTCCATTTGCCGCGTTTGATCGACAAAGCCAGGCTGCATCGCAAAGGCCTGCTCGACGGTTACAATTATAAGACCGTCGGCTTCGACAAGCATTTGCTCGCCTTTCTCCGGATAAAAGGAGACGCCTTCGAAGAAATCGCCAACGATCTCGACGACGACGAGAAGATTCTCGACTGGGTGAAAAAAAGCGGCGCCAAACATTCCGCCGAGGCCATCGAGCATTGGAATCAGACCATGATTGCGCGCCATCCCGACACCGCGGAAAAAAAGGCCCGCTTTCTCCATTTCCTGAAAGAGGCTGGCGGGGCGGGCCGCAAGGACATCAAGACCTACTTCGATCTCATTGAGTTCGACGAAGGCCGCTTGAAATAGATTGTAGCCGTCGGCC
>JBAPMH010000033.1:0-9779 GCA_049278515.1 Chthoniobacterales bacterium | reverse complement strand
GCTGCGCGTTATGGTGCGCGACAATGCTTTTGTCGCCGCCAGCCGGCGGAGCAAGTGCGCGCTCTCGAATCGCGTGGCGGCTCCTGCCTTTCCTTTTTCTTCTCTACGTCGCGAACTATCTCGATCGCACGAATATCGGCTACGCGAAGCTCGGAATGATAGGCGACATGGGCCTGACCGATTCGGTCTTCGGCACGGCGAGCGGGATTTTCTTTATAGGCTATTTTCTCCTCCAAATTCCTGGAGCGCTTCTGGTGGAATGGTGGAGCGCGCGGCGGTTGCTGGCGCTCACTCTCATCGCCTGGGGCGCACTGACAGCGCTAACCGGTTTCGTTCGGACTCCGCTCGAGCTTTACGGTGCGCGCTTTCTTCTCGGCGCGGCGGAGGCCGCCTTCTTTCCCGGCGTTATCGTTTATCTTTCGCGTTGGTTCATTTACCGGGATCGGGCGAAGGCCATGTCGCGGTTTATGGCGGCGATTCCATGCGGTTTCATCCTCGGCGGGCCGATTGCCGGCATGATTCTTGGGGTCGATTGGCTGGGCGCAGCGGGCTGGCGCTGGCTCTTCCTCCTCGAAGGGGTTCCGGCCGCGCTGCTCGGAGTTGCGACCCTTTGCTTTTTGCCCGACCGGCCTAACGAGGCGAGCTGGTTACTCCCGCAAGAAAAGGATTGGATCGATGCACGCCTCGCGGCGGAACGCGCGGCGAAAACGGGAACCGAGCAGTTGACGATCTGGCAGGTGCTTCGTCAGCCCGCGGTCCTCGTTCTCACCGCCGGTTTATTTCTAACTTACAGCGCCGGATACGCGTTCATGTTTTGGGAGCCGACGATGTTGCAGCGGTTCACCCAATGGAGTGTTTCGCGGGTGAGCTGGTTCGGCGCGGTGATTTTTGGCGCGGCTTTGCTCGCCCTGTTATTTGTTGGCTGGAGCTCAGACCGGGCCCGGGAGCGGCGCTGGCATTTTGCAGTTCCCCAGCTGGCGGCCGCCGCCGCTCTGGCGCTCTGGTTCGTCCTGCCCCGATCGAACGTTCTCCTCATTTCCATTTTCAGCGTCGTCGCCGCCGGCACAGTCGCGCACCTGCCGGCTTTCTGGTCGCTGCCTTCCGCATTCCTGAGCAACTCGGCCGCCGCGGCTGCCATCGGCTTCATCAATTGCATCGCCAGCATTGGCGGCTTTTTCGGTCCAAAAATCGTCGGGAACCTGACTCAGGGCACTGGGTCGTTCAGTGCCGCGTTTCTGTTTATGATCGGGTGCTGGACGCTGGCGGCCGTAATCGTGCTTCTCTGCCCGCGCGAAATTATGTCGGATAGGAAAGCGTCGCCCCGAGAAGAGTGACGAGGAGCAGCACCACGGGCACGAGGACGAGGAAAACGACGAAGGTGTAGCCCATGACATCGCGCGCGCGCAGGCCGAATAGGCCGAGGATCGGGAGCATCCAAAAAGGCTGGACCAGGTTGGCAAGCGCTTCGCCCAGATCATAGGAGGCGACCACCCAACCGAGGTGGACCTTCAATTCGTGCGCCGCCGCCATCACGTACGGGGCTTCGACGACCCATTTCGAGCCGCCTGACGGGACGAACACTCCCAGCACCGCCGAGTAGATCGCGACAATCGCCGGAAAAGTTTTCGCATTCGAAATGCCGACGAACGCATGGGCGATCTGCTGACTCAAATGAGTCGACGTAATGATGCTCGCGATTGCGGCATAGAACGGGAATTGAAGGATGACGCCCCACACCGCCGGCGTGGCGCTCTGGACCGCGTGCATGAGACGCGCGGGAGTTTTATGGAGGAGGAATCCGAGGAGCAGGAACGCGAGATTTACGGTGTTGAGGTTGATGGCGTTCAGCGGTTCCCCCGCCAGCATGAAGTAGCGCACGAGATACGTGCCGCCGATCAGGACAATGAGCCAATTTAGGATTGGTGAATGCTCGAGCCACTGGCCGGGAGTTGGTCGGGCCGACCGAACCGGCGCCGCAATCTCGGACTGGCCCAGAGCGATTCCGAGAACCTGCGCCGTCTTCGCGCGTCCCGTCGGCGGCGTGACCAGCCACATCACCACCGTCACCACCGCGATCTCGACCACGACCGACGCCAGACTTTGCCAAAGGAAGATTGTGTGTTGAAAAGAGATGATTCCGCCCGGAACGGTGCCGCCGTGCGCGACGATGTCGCGGATCTGCGGCTGGAGCGCGCCCGGCGTAGCCATCTGGAGCGCGGCCGATCCGCTCAGACCCTGCGCCCAAACACTCCCAATCCCGAGGAAACTCGCGGCGGCGAGAGCGCGATAATCCACTCCGGCAACGCGGCGCGCGATTTCTTTTGCGAGCACCGCGCTGAAGATCAGACTGAACCCCCAGTTCAACCACGAGCTGGCCATGGCAAAGAGCGCCACGAGCGCGACCGCGTTGCGCGGAGTCGTTGGCCACGCCGCCAGCGCGCGGATGACGCGTCCCACCGGCGGCGAAGTCGCGAGCACATGACCCGTGATAATGATGAGCGACATCTGGAGCGTGAACGGGATCAATTCCCAAAATCCTTTTCCCCACGCATCGATGACCTGCGGCACCGTCGCCGGCGTCCAAGAAAAACCCGCGACCACCACGATCACGGTTGCAATGAGCGCAAAGATGAACGCGTCCGGCACCCAGCGCTCCGTCCAATCCGTCATCGCCAGCGCGATGCGAGCCAGGAACCCCGGCTGGTCCTCCAAGTTCTTCGAGTCTTTTGCGGATGCGTCGCCGCGCATTATGCAGAGACTGCTTTCATGGGATGTTTGTCAATCCGACGTGCTCTTTCACGGTCAACGGTTGTTTGAAGCCTGTTGCGGATCGGGTCCGTTATTCGAGTCACTTTGGTTTTTCTTCGCAAAGCTTCTGGAGGCGTGGATCGCCGCGGAGATTGTCCCAATCGGGATCGAGACGGAGTAAGGCGGCCGTGAGCGGTGGGCCGAATAAGCCGCCTTCGTAGGATATTTCAAGCAAGCGCGACAAGATAGCCAGAGCACCATCCTTGTCGCCGAAGCGCGCCAATATTCGCGCCTTTGTTTCCTGATAGAAAGGCTGGGTACGCGCGTCGTTGGTTTGCAAGGAGATCGCCTTGTCGATCGCTTGCAAAGCTGCGTCGTGTTCTCCTAATCCAGCCAGGGCAGAAGAAAGGACTCTCAGTGACCGCACACTTTCAGGCTGTTCCCTTAAGATGGCTTCCGAGGCATCGCGAACGATGGTGAATGTCGCGTGCGCAGCGGCCGTGTTGCCGGCTAACTCCTGAAGCTCCCCGGAAATTTGGGCATCGCGAGTCCATTCCCTTAAGGAATCGTCGCGACGCGCGAGAGGTTCCAATAGCTTGAGCGCCGTCGCTGGCTTGCGCTGCAGCTTCGCCTGATACCAGACGGCGCCGACGCCATCATAATCGAGCCGGTCCGGCGATAATTTATCCACGATTAACTGGGCTTGATCGAGCTGGCCGTTGGCTTGGAGGATCTGAGCTTTGATAGCTAACAGGTTCAGATCGGCCGGCCACACCAGGAGGGCTTCGTCCACGATGCGCTGAGCGCCAGACCAATCGCGCACATCGAAGCGAGTGTAGGTGGCGAACTTTCGCACCTGCAGAAAACGCGGGTTTAAGACAATAACTTGATCAAAGGCGTCTATGGCTTTCTGCCATTCTCCGAGGCGTTGATAAGTGAACGCGAGTAGCTGAATGACTTCGGCGTTGTTCGGCCAGATGAGATGCAGTTGCTGTAAGACGTCGCGCACGTGTTTATTGTCGCCGAGGACAAAGTAACCAAGATTAGCGCGCGCCAGCTGGACCTCGGGCAGCTCAGGTTGCAGCGCCTCCGCCTTGGCCAGGCATTGCTCCGCGACCGCGCGCGCCGCCGACGACGAATCCATGTAGTAGAAGCCGACAGAGCGAGCCATGGAAAGACCCGCCCAGGCGAGAGCAAACTGCGGGTCGAGCCGAACTGCTTCTTCATACGACAGAATTGCGGCGCGCAGAGTATTTTCGTTTCCCTTCCACAAAAGGGCCTGGCCGCGCAGGTAGGCTTCGTAGGCAGCCGGGTTCTCGGTGGGCTTTTGGGCGAGGTTGCGTTCTTCGGCGTTGGTCAGCTTCGCCTTCAGCGCGGCGGCGATGTTTTGCGCTACTTCCTTTTCGACGCCGAAGATGTCATCGAGTGTGCGATCATAGCTCTCGGCCCAAAGATGCTCGTCGGTCGCAGCTTTGATCAGCTGTACATTTACGTGCACGGCATTGCCGGATTTTTGCACTGT
This sequence comes from Chthoniobacterales bacterium, assembly GCA_049278515.1. Lineage (GTDB taxonomy): Bacteria > Verrucomicrobiota > Verrucomicrobiia > Chthoniobacterales > UBA10450 > AV80. Next base: position 5,509 of record JBAPMH010000033.1, on the reverse strand, counting down.
GCCTTCGAGCAAGTTCGCTACGCCCATTTGCTGGCCAATTTCGCGCAAATTATCCGGCATGCTCCTGTATTTCTGGGTGGAAGAGCGCGAGATGACTTTCAGCGCGGCGATCTTGGACAAACGAGTGAGGATTTCGTCTTGGATGCCTTCAGCGAAGTAGGCGTTTTCCTTGTCGCTACTGAGGTTTTCGAAAGGCAGGACTGCAATCGATTTTTGCGGGATGGATGAATTGGCAACCGTGTCTGTTCGAGCTGCACCGGAATTGCCCTGACCGCTGTAGCGGCCGAGAAGGAAAAGGCCGACCGAAAGAACTACACCGACCGCCACGACGTAGAGCCAGGTGCGATTCTTCGGCCGGCTTGCGGCTACGACATCCTCGGTCCGCTTGATTCCTTCCGGCGTGAGCTCGAACGCCCACGCGATCACGAGCGCGACCGGGAAGCCAAGCGCGACCAGCACCACGAGGGTTTGCACAACCCACTCGGGCGCGTGAAACGTCGGCAAGACGGTTGAAGAAACCTGGATAATCAGCCAGCCGACGACGGCATAGGCGACGGCGACCTTGTAGACGCTGCGCCGCTTCAGTTCGGCGAAGAAATTCCGCTCGCTCATTCGGCTTGTCCCATGAATTTCGCCAGAAGCTTCTGGAAACGCGGATCCGACCGGAGCGGATCGAGACGGGGGTCGATCTTCAGGCTCCCGCTATTCCCGCCGATTTGAATGCTCCGATCATCGAAAGCTTGCTGCAGAAGACGGAGCGCTTTCTCGTTTTCGCCAAAAGCGAGTTCGATCAAAGCTCGCGGATGGCCGGGACGTAACGTTTCGTGCTTTGCTCCGCCAGCATCGCACGGATTGTATTTGCCTCCGCTGTCCGGCCAAGACGGGCATAAACGCAGGCGATATTGGCGTATCGCATTGGTGTAGGCAGGACGACGAGGCCTTTTTCATACGCGGTCGCGGCTTCCGGAAATTGGCCCCTCATTTCCAGGACCTCACCAAGGATGAAGAGACCCACTCCAAAACTCGGATCCATTTCAAGAGTGCGATGGATTTGCTGGACGGCTTCGTCCAAATGGCCCGCGCTGCCCAGAGTCGAGGCATAAACTGTGTTGATGATGAGAGAAAGAGGATCGAGTTCCTGCGCCTTTTTCAGCTGGGCGACTGCCTCATCGAAACGGCCTTGTGTTTGCAGACATTCACCAAACCATTGGTGCCCCGTGGCGTAGCTGGGATTCAACTCGAGGGCGCGCTTAAACTCCACTTCTGCCGGGGCGAATTGCAGATCGTCGACGAAGGCATTGCCCAGCGAGGTGTGTGCTTCGGCGAGACTATCATCCAGCTCGAGAGCTCGGCGTGCGGCAGCTATGGCGCGGTGAATATCTTCCCTCGGCGGGTTCTTGCCATAGACGGGCATCAAGGCATAACAGTCTGCCAGTCCGGCATAGGCGAGAGCGTAAGATGGGTCTTTCTCGATCGCCTGTTGGAAGTAACCGAGCGCGGTTTGGATGTTTTCTTCCGTCCGCCTATTCCAAAAGTAGCGGCCCTTTAAGTAGAGTTGGTGTGCCTCGGGATTTTCCGTGGGTTTCGACGCAAGCACCTGTTCGGCGCCGCCGGTTAACTTTGCTTTGAGCGTTTCCGCGACGGTGCGGGCGATCTCGCTTTCCACGGCGAAAATGTCGGTCAACTTCCGGTCATAAACTTCAGCCCAGAGATGCGAGTCGTTGAGCGCATTGATTAACTGCACCGTGATTCGTACCTGGTCGCCAGAGCGCTGGATGCTGCCTTCCAGAACGTAGGCAACCCCGAGCTGCCTCGCGATCTCCGGCAGATTTTCCGGCGTGCTTTTGAAGTGCTGGGTGGAAGTGCGCGAGATGACCTTCAGGGCGGCGATCTTCGACAGCCGGGTGAGGATTTCATCCTGAATCCCATCGGCGAAATAAGCGTTCTCCTTGTCGCTGCTCAGGTTCTCGAAAGGCAGGACCGCGATCGATTTGGAACTCGCGGTGGATGACAACTCTCCGGGCGTCGGCGAGCGCCGCGGGGCCAGGACGAATTTATCGACCGCGAAATATCCGAGCGCGACCACGAGGACGGCGATGATCATGCGGTCCATGCGCCGAGCGGTTTGCGGAGCAATAGATTGCCCCGGCAGCACCTCGGCGTCTCGCTTCAACCCCTCGGGCGTCAACTCGAAAACCCAACTGAAGATCAGCGCGGGAATGAATCCGATCGCGAGCAGGATCACCGTAATCCGCGGCAGCCAATCAGGCGCCCCGAACATTGGCAACACCGTGCTTGCAACCTGGGTGAGCAGCCAGGCGCCGACGAGATATAACCCCGCCATGCGGACGACATTGCGCCGCTTTAGCTCGGCGAAAAAATTGTGGTCGCTCATCCTCGGTCGCGCGAGTATGGCGGGCGCACTTCTGCTTACAACATCTTCCGGTCTTTAGGTCTTTAGCGCTACTTCAAACGGCGCGCCGGTCTTGGCGCGGATGTCGTCCACGCTGGCGCCGGGTTGCAGCTCGATCAAAATAAGGCCGCCGCCTTCTTTTACTTCGAAAACGGCGAGCTCAGTGATGATGAGGTTAACGACACCGAGGCCTGTGATCGGGAGCGTGCACTCTTTCAAAATCTTTGGGCTGCCGTCCTTTGAAGTGTGCTCCATGACGGCGACGACGCGCTTCACGCCGGCCACGAGATCCATCGCGCCGCCGGGGCCTTTGACCATTTTGCCGGGGATCATCCAGTTCGCGATGTCGCCTCTGTCGGTGACTTCGAACGCGCCGAGAATGGCGAGATCGATGTGGCCGCCGCGAATTTGGGCGAAGGAATCCGCGCTCGAGAAGAAGGCCGAGCCGGGCATGGTGGTGATGGTCTGCTTGCCGGCGTTGATCAGGTCCGGGTCTTCCTGGCCGGGGTCCGGGAACGGCCCGATGCCCAACAAACCGTTCTCCGATTGCAGGGTGACGTTCATTCCTTCGGGAATGTAGTTCGCGACCAGGGTTGGGATGCCGATGCCGAGATTGACGTAGTAACCTTCGCGCAGTTCCTGGGCGGCGCGTTTTGCGAGCAGATCACGCACGGTCGATCCGGCCTTCGCCACCGCGGCCCCCTGGACTGTGCGGAACTCGATCCGCTTCTCGTAGTTTTTTCCCTGGATGATGCGATCGACGTAGATACCGGGCGTGTGGACTTGATCAGGATCGAGCTCGCCCACTTCAACCAGCTCCTCGACCTCCGCGACGCAGATCTTCCCGCAGGTAGCGATCATCGGATTGAAATTTCGCGACGTTTTCCGAAAGATAAGGTTCCCCGACTTGTCGCCCTTCCACGCTTTCACGAGCGAGACCTCCGCTTTAATCCCCGGCTCGAGGACATATTCCGTTCCGTCAAAATTCTTTGTCTCCTTCCCCTCAGTGAGCTTCGTTCCAAAACCGGTGCGGGTGTAGAATCCAGGAATCCCCGCGCCGCCCGCGCGCAAACGCTCCGCCAGCGTGCCCTGCGGGATCAACTCCAGCTCCAGCTCGCCGGACAAGACCTGGCGCTCGAACTCTTTGTTCTCGCCGACGTACGACGCCATCACCTTCTTTACCTGGCGGGCGGGGAGCAGCACCCCCATGCCGAAACCGTCCACTCCCGCGTTGTTGCCCACGATGGTCAGGTCTTTCACCCCGCTCTCGTGCAACGCCGCGATGAGATTCTCCGGAATGCCGCAGAGCCCGAACCCGCCGGCGGCAATTGTCATGTTGTCATGGAGCAGACCGTCGAGTGCCGCCTTGGCGTCAGGATAAACTTTGCTCATGTCGGCAGAATCTTAACCATGGATTACCCAATCGCGCACGGATCAATTCGTCAGACTCGTGCCCGGTCGTCCGGATCAGCGATGTTCCGTTCGGGAACAGAAGGAAATATTAGAGTCCGTAAACCTCAATCAAACCAACACCGACGGTATCATTTACGCCCCGGACGATGGCCGTGTAATTGCCGGGCGGGAGAGCTCGCAGGACGGCCGACTCTCGGTCGTTTGTTGGCGGAATGCCAGTCGCGTCGATCTCGCCTTGCTGAGTCTCTTTCCAGTCGTCGTTGGAGGCAATAACGCTTCCATTCTGCGAGTGGAGTTCGAGAAATGGATTAGCCAGTGAGTTGGGCACATTGGCGCTGGCTAAGGACGGACCCAAGCCACGCACGAGCACCTTCGTGGTGTTGACGAGAATGAAACCGCCAATCATGACGTCGTTACCAGTTTGGACAAAACTGCGGGTGCTAATGTTAGTGAGTTTGGAGTCGGGCGCTGGATTGAGATCGTACGCCTCAACGAGCCCAACCCCGGTCCCCGCGTTCCTGCCTGCGAGAATCGCAGTGTAAGGACCGGGATCAAGCTGGGCGATGATCGCTGACTCAAGATCGTTGCCGGGCGGGATACCGGTATTTTCAATCGCCGTCCTCTGCGTGTCTTTCCAGTTATCGTTGCTGGCGACGAGCGCGCTGCTTGAATGTAATTCCAGCGTGGGGTCGGCCAATGGTTGTCCTACACCCGCGCCTCCCAACGAGGGGCCTATCCCGCGGATGAGAACCGTTTTCGGCTGGCTGCCAGTGACGATAAATCCACCGATAAGGATATTGTCACCGGTCTGGACAGAGCTGCGGGTAGAGATGTTGGAAAGGGAGTTCGCCAGGGTCACGGTAGCTTGCATCTTATCTGTGAGCAGAAAGTCACCCGTAGCAATAAGGGTTTTGACCGGCTTCGTGAATGCCCACCCATGCCAGCGCCATGTGGAAGTAGGACCCGCAGGGTATGTATCCTCACCGATTAGATTTCCCGCGGCGTCGAGGAAGACAAAACTGGTGTCCCTTCCACCGCTGCATCCGCTAAAATCAGGCATGTTTGCCCAGTATGCGCCAACGGCCGAGACAGGCTGCGAGAATGAGACTGTCATGATCGTGCCGAACTGGTCCCCTCCCAGGAAGAATTGTCCGTCAACCGGGTTGGCATAGGCGACGCACATCAAAAACTGATTATAAGTGGCGGTTTCCAGCCGGGTGCCGGAGAGCACTGCGGTATCCCCGAAAATTGGAATTTGTTCGTCGTCGCCGAAGAACCGCCGGCCGAATTCTTCGAACGTCTCGGATTGCGTGCCGGTGAAGGGGGGAACAAGCGTAACCTCGGCCTTTGCCGAAGAAAGAATGGCCAACGCAAGGAACCAAGCCGCCAGCAGTAAGTGGGGGAAGAAACGACCGCTACCCAAGGTCGAACAAGCGCGGCCGCTTGATGGTTGGCAAACGCTCCCGGAGCCAGGCCCGATGGAACACGCCCTCATTCCATCACGAATATTATCGGTTCGTACGATTCGAGTCAACGTGGACAAAGGGGCCGGAAAAGTCGGTTCCGGAAGCCACGGATTCCCCGGATGGGCACGAATGAATTCCTGGTCGGTAAATGTGGAAACTCTGTAGCGACGGCGCTCGGTCGCCGTAAAACGCGGGTTATGAAATCCAGGCGTTGTAC
>JBAPMH010000032.1:0-9320 GCA_049278515.1 Chthoniobacterales bacterium | reverse complement strand
GGACGGAATCGAGTTGCTCCTCCGTTTCCAGCCCGTTGCGTCCGATCTTCGCCGGGTGGTCTCCGCGATGAAGCTTTCGTCGAACCTGGAACGCATGGCCGATCAGGCGACAAACATCGCCCGGCGGGCGCGCAAGCTGAACCAGCATCCGGTTTTGCCGGAGGCAGAGTTGATCAAGCCGATGTATGCCCACGCCATGGCAATGTTCAAGGACAGCATCGACGCCTACGTTCGGGAAGATGTGGAGCTGGCGCGCGCGGTCGTCCCCCGCGACCAGGCTCTCGACGAAATGAACTCAGCCGCCGGCCGGCGCTTGATTGAAAAGATGGCGGAAGATCCCGGGCAACTGCGCGGCTATTTGAATTTGATTTTTGTTTCGCGCTGTCTGGAGCGGGTCGGCGACCACGCCACCAACATGGCGGAAGACGCCGTCTACGCCGCCGCGGCGGAAGACATCCGGCATCAGCATTAGCCGGAAAAGAGCACCGGCATTGGCTTATTCTCCGGCGGCTCCCGGAGAAAAATGAATAGGCACAGGCGCTGCTACGCCTAAGTAGGGCGGGGACGGTTTTTGTTGACCAGCCCGCGTTTATATGAAAAACAGTGCCGACATGTCTGCGGCGCAAGGCGAACAAATCCAGTTCGTTAAAAACTCGGTGCTCTACAAGGAGTTCCTCGCGGAGCGGGAAGAGATTTTGAAGCATAAATGGATCGAGAGCGAAAAAGCCGGGTCTGATATCGGCTTTGAAAAGGCGCTGCTCGATTGGATCGTGAAATATCGGTCCAGTTGGCGGAACAAGCGGATGAAGGAGGCAAAAGCCGAGACGACCACCGCTTAATCTGCCACTTTCCTTTAATGCGATCCCGCGAGGTCGCGAAGGATTCCTGTGAAACCAAACGCTTCCACTTCTTCTCCATCGTCCAGCACCGCACCGGTGATGGATGCAGCCGCGATCAATCGCGCCCTGCGCCGGCTTGCCCATGAGATCGTCGAGCGGAACCCGGATCTCGGCACAGTTATCCTGGCGGGAATCCCGTCCCGGGGCGCCGCGATCGCGGAGCGACTGGCGGAAATCATCCGGTCGTTAGGTCAGGGTGATGTCGGGACCGGCGCGATCGACGTCTCGATGCATCGGGACGACGTGGGGATCCGGCGGGATTTGCCGCGGGTCCAGGCTTCGACGCTGCCGTTGCCGCTCGAAGGAAAAACGGTCGTCATCGTGGATGATGTCCTCTTCACCGGCCGCACCGTGCGGGCCGCGATGGACGCGATCGGATCGTTCGGCCGGCCCGCCCGCATCCAGCTAGCGGCGCTGATCGATCGCGGCCATCGCGAATTGCCGATCCGGCCGGATTACGTCGGGAAAAATCTGCCAACGGCACCGGACGAACAGGTGCGGCTGCAGCTTCAGGAAATTGACGCCGAACCGGACGCCGTCTGGCTTGAGAAAGGTACGAGCACGTGAGCAACGGCGAAAAAACCGAGCTGCGCTGGCAGCGGAAGGATTTGCTCGGGATCCGCGAACTCTCGGCGGACGAGATCACATTTGTTCTCGATACGGCAGACGCTTTCAAGGATGTGGGAACTCGCGAGATCAAGAAAGTGCCGGCGTTGCGCGGCAAAACTCTCGTGAACTTTTTTGTCGAACCGAGCACGCGCACCCGGACGTCGTTCGAGATCGCCGCGATTCGCCTCAGCGCGGATGTGATTAACATTTCCGCTTCCTCATCCAGCCTGGTGAAGGGCGAGACCCTCAAGGACACCGCGAAAGTCCTCGAAGCGTATCACGCCGATTTAATTGTAATCCGGCACAGTTCCTCGGGCGCGCCTCAATTTCTCGCCCGCCACGTCAAATCGAGCATCATCAACGCCGGCGACGGCGCGCACGAACATCCGACCCAGGCCCTTCTCGATCTGTATACGATTCGCTCCCGCAAAGGCGCCATCGCCGGACTTCACGTCGTTATCATCGGCGACATTCTCTTCAGCCGGGTCGCGCGCTCCAACATTTTTGCCCTGACGAAATTGGGGGCGCGCGTGACGCTGGTGGGGCCGAGCACGCTGGTCCCGCCCGAGTTCGAACGGCTCGGCGTCACCGTGAGCCACGATCTCGACGCGGTTCTGGAAAGCGCGGACGTGGTCAACTTGTTGCGGATTCAACACGAGCGGCAACGGAAGGAATATTTTCCCGGCATCGGCGAGTACATCCGCCTGTTTGGCCTCACGAAAGAGCGAGGAAAACGGTTGAAACCCGATTGCCTGGTCATGCATCCCGGTCCGATCAACCGCGGGGTCGAGATCGACAGCGAGCTGGCCGACGGCGCCCAGAGCGTGATCCTCGAGCAGGTCAGCAACGGCGTGGCGGTCCGGATGGCGGTTCTCTATCTCTGCGGAGGAATCTCCACGCCATGAACATGGTGCTTCGCAACGGCCGAATCATCGACCCGGCGAACCAACGGGACGAGGTCGCCGATCTGTTTGTCGTTGATGGAAAAATCACCGACGGCTCTCAACTCTCAACCCTCAGCTCTCAACCCGATGAGATTGACGCGAGCAATCTCATCGTGGCTCCCGGCCTGATCGACCTGCACGTTCATCTCCGCGAGCCCGGGTTTGGCTGGAAAGAGACGATCGAGAGTGGAGCGCGGGCCGCCGCGGCGGGAGGATTCACCACCATCGTTTGCATGCCGAACACGTCGCCGGCGGCAGACAGCCCGGCGACAATTACCTGGATCCGGCGCGCGGCGGAACGGGCCTGCATCAACGTTTTACCCTCGGGCGCGATCTCGAAAGGGTTGATGGGCGAGGAGCTGGCGCCGATCGGTTCGCTGAAACAGGCCGGGGTCGTCGCCATCACCGATGACGGGCGTTGCATCCAGAACAACGAGCTCATGCGACGCGCGGTCGAGTATGCGCGGATGGTGGGCCTACCGGTTCTCGATCATTGCCAGGATTACAACCTGGTCGGCAACGGGGTGGTGCACGAAGGCTACTGGAGCACGCTGCTCGGACTGCCCGGGTGGCCCAGCATCGGCGAGGAAGCAATCGTGATGCGAAACATTCTTCTCGCCGGCTGTTGCGATCATCCCGTTCATTGCCAGCACGTCAGCGCGGCCGGAAGTGTTCGGCTCTTGCGCGAAGCGCGGGCGCGCGGCGTGAAAATCAGCGGCGAAGTCTGCCCGCATCACATCGCGTTGACCGATGACGCCATTCAAGATTTCGACACCAACTGCAAAATGAATCCGCCGCTCCGAACGAAGGAAGACGTGGCAGCGCTGCTCGAAGGAATCGCCGACGGCACGATCGAAATCTTGTGCAGCGATCACGCGCCGCACGCCCAGTTTGAGAAGGAAGTCGAGTTCGACGCGGCGCCGTTCGGAATCGTGGGACTGGAAACGGAGCTGGGGCTGTTTCTCGATCTGCTCGTTCACAAGAATCAAACGATCGAATTGCCCCGGCTGATCGAGATGTACACCGTGAATCCGGCGCGCTTGCTTCAGATCGAGGCCGGCACGCTTTCGGCTGGTCGCGCCGGGGACATCACCCTCATCGATCCCGACCTGGAATGGACGGTCGACGCCTCAAAGTTTCAGTCCATGTCGCGCAATACGCCATTCGACGGCTGGAAGCTAAAAGGCCGCGCGGTGCGGACGATTGTGGGCGGGGAGACGGTCTGGGCCTTGTAGCCCGGTGCTAATTTCGCGCTCGTGCTCGTGCTCGTAATCGTAATCGTAATCGTAATCGTAATCGAATCCACTACAGATCGATCACGAGCAGGAGCACGAGCACGATTACGATTACGAAGATGAGAATTAGCCGGTGTAGCCGCCGGAGATATACATCTCGAGGTGCTCGATCGCCGCGGACTGCGTGGCAATCACCCATTTCACCAAATCGCCGATCGAGATCACGCCGCGAATGGTGTCGCCATCGAGGACTGGCAAATGGCGGATCCGTTTGTCGGTCATCATCCGGAGACAATTTTCCACCGGTTCCCGAGGACTGACGACCGTCAGCTCGCTCGACATGATTTCGCGCACAAACGATTCCCGCGACTTTTTCCCGCGCAGCATCACCTTCCGGGTGTAGTCGCGCTCCGAGATCATCCCGACCGGTCTGTCGCTTTCGACGACCAGGAGCGCCCCGATGTTTTTCTCGGCCATGAGCGCAACGGCGTCGTAGACGGTCGCGTCGGGCGAGATGGTAAATGTCTCGGTCCCTTTTTGGGCAAGGATCGCTTCGATAGTTCCGCTTACATCCATGGCTCGAAGAAGGGACCGAAACTAACGACCATCGCCGGACGTTGCAATACTTCTCTCTCGACATTGTAGCCGGGGTCGGTGACCCCGGCCGCGCTTCCGGCTTCTTCGAACGGCCGGGATCACCGATCCCGGCTACAACCAGATCAAGCCCGCTTTGGGAGAGCGAAGTCGAATTCCTTTTGTTGCGGCCGAGGGACTGGGGAGACAGCCGCCAGCGAATGGCGCAGGGCGCGAAGAATGCGCAGCCCGCGCTCGATCCGATCAGGCCGGACAGAATAAGGGACGGCGAGCAGATGGCGGCGTGGATAACGAATTTTGTATCTTTTCATGGCGCGATCCTAAAACAGGGGGTAGGACATCCCCTGTCCCATGGTAAAAGATTTTCGAAATATTTTCGGCCTCGCCGCGGGCTGTAGCCGCGCCTGTTGTAGTCGCGCTTCTGTGAAGCGCGTGAGATTGAACCCCAATGGCAATTGACGCTTCCACCAAGCGGCCCACAGGGCCGCTACTACAGAAAAGCGATCGCGGGTTTTCCCGCCCGCCACTCGAACGGATGATGCGGCTCCACGCGGCCCTGAAAGCCCGCCACTTCCCGAACTGCCAGAAGATCGCCGCCGAGTTAGAGGTCTCGGCCAAGACGATTCAACGCGACATCGATTTCATGCGCTACCGGCTGGGGCTGCCGATCGATTATCATCCGCAGGAGTTCGGCTTCTTTTATTCGGAGCCGGTTACCGCGTTCCCGAACATCGAGGTCTCCGAGGGAGAGATCACTGCGTTGCTCGTCGCGCAAAAAGCGCTGGCCCAATATAAAGGAACGCCATTCGAACAGCCCCTCCAAACCGCGTTTCGGAAGTTGACGGACGGACTGAAAGAACGGGTCTCATTTTCCTGGCACGATCTGGAGGACGCTATCTCGTTCCGGAGCGCCGGCGCGAGCGCGGCGGACTTGGAGCTTTTCGAAACCGTGAGCAAGGCGGTGCTGCGCTGCGTGGAGGTGGAATTCGAATATCGAAAGCTCCAAAGCAGCGGGTACGAACCACGCCGGGTCCGCCCCTATCATCTCGGCTGCCTGGAGAACCAGTGGTACCTCTTCGCGGAAGACCTGGAGCGGAAACAGCTCCGCACCTTCGCGCTCCCGCGAATGCAGCAGGTCCGGCTGACGTCGAAAGGATTCCGGCGCCCCGCGGATTTTTCCATCGCCGAAGTGTTGAGCGGGAGCTTCGGTGTCCATTCCGCCGGGAAGAAGCAGCGGATCCGAGTGCAATTCGATCCGTTTTCGGCTCGTCTGGTGGCCGAACGGAAGTGGCACGAATCCCAGCGGGTCCAGGAAAAAGCGGACGGGTCGATCATCCTGGAATTGGAACTCGGTGGCTTGGAAGAAATCGAGCGCTGGATTCTGAGCTGGGGCAAACACGCCCGCGTTCTCGCCCCAAAGGAACTGGCGGCACGCATCCGCGATGAAGCGAGCGCTATCGCGAAACTCTACGTCGCGGCTCCTACCGGTGCTCGAACTTTGCCTCGATCAGTTCGTGAACCAGAGCGGTAATCGCCGGATAATCCAGGCGATCGACGACTTCGTTGAGGAAGCCGCTCACGAGAAGTTGCTTCGCGACCGGCGCTGGAATGCCGCGCGAGAGGAGGTAAAACATTTCGTTCTCGCTGATCTGGCCAGAGGTCGCGCCGTGGCTGCACTTCACGTTGTCGGCGAGGATTTCGAGGCCGGGCATCGAGTTGGCTTCAGCATCGTCGCTCAGCAACAGGTTGCGCACCGTTTGGTAGGCGTCGGTGAAATGCGCATGCGGCTCGACCCGGATCAAACCGCCGAACGTGTTTCGGGCGCGATCGGTGAGCGCGTTCTTGTAGAGCAGATCGCTCGTCGTGTGCGGACTCAGGTGATCTTGCAGGGTCCGAGTGTCGAACTCCTGCGCGTTATCGCCGACTGAAACCGACAGCATATCGCTCCGCGCTCCTTCGCCCGCGAGCCGGCTTAAACCTTCGAAACGCGAATAGGCGCCGCCGAGATGAACATTGAGACTCAGGGCAGAGGCCTCGCGCGCGACGGAGGTCGAGTTAATCTGGATGGCGAGCGCTTTCTCATTCCAGTTCTGGGTGCAAACGTAATTCAGCTTGGCGCCCCGGCCGACAACGAGGTCGTTCACCCCGCAGGAAAACCCGGAGCGTTCGGAATGAGCGGAGCGGAAATGCTCGATCACCGTCACCTTTGCCAGCTCATCGGCGATCAGGAGCGTGTGCGGAAAGACGCTGGCATTTTCACCGTGGAGCCAGTGGAAAATCTCGATCGGCAGCTCCACTTCCACGCCCTTGGGCACGTAAACGAACGTTCCTGAGGTCACGAAGGCTTCGTGCAAGGCGGCAAACTTCGCTGAGCCGAGCGCAGCCGGTTGCGCCATGAAATGCCGGCGGAACAGGTCTTCGTGCTCGAGCAAGGCTCGCTCGAGCGGCATCAGGAGGACGCCGCGCTTGGAGAGCCTTTCGGACAGCGGATCGCGCCGCAGCAATTGTTCATCCGCGAAGATGAGCCGCCCGGCGACTTCCTCGAGAGCAACCGAGCGATCAAGCACGTCGCTGGTTTCGGCCTGGGTCAATCCGGCGCCCTGCAGGTAGCGGGAGAGATCGAGCGCATTCACGCTGGAAAAACGCCAGGCCTGATCCTTCCGGTTCGGGAAGGGAAGAGACTCGAACTTCGCCCAGGCGGCGCGCTGCTGGTCGCGGAACCAGGCAGGAAGCCCGGCTCCTCGCTCACCGGAAGGTCCGGAAAGGATCGCCGGCCCGGAATGTTCCTGCGGCATTTCGCGTTCCATCACTTCATCAAGGACAGCTGTCTGGTTAGTCATGCCCGAAAATTAGACGCAAAAGGCGGCCCGAAGACCGCCACGGATTGCTTTCGTCTTGGGGGCCGAACCCTAGCCGACCGATCCCTCCATCTCAAGCTCGATCAGGCGCTTGAGCTCAACGCTGTATTCCATCGGAAACTGGCGGACGAGGTCGTTGACAAAGCCGTTCACGCTCAAGCTCATCGCCTGCGCCTCGGTCAACCCTCGCTGCTGCATGTAGAAAATCTGTTCCGCGCTCACCTGGCTGACGCTGGCTTCGTGCTGCACGGAATTGCCTGTCCCGCGCACCGTGATCGCCGGATAGGTGTCGGTCCGGCTGGTGGAGTTGATCAGGAGCGCGTCGCACTCCGTGTTGTTCTTGCAATTCTTCAGGTGCTTCGGGATTTGGACGAGCCCGCGATAGGTCGCGCGGCCCTCGCCAATGCTGATGCTCTTGGAAATGATGTTGCTGGTGGTTTCATCCGCCGCGTGCACCATTTTCGCCCCGGTATCCTGATGCTGACCGTCGCCCGCCAGCGCAATGGAAAGAACTTCGCCGCGAGCGCGCCGGCCCTTCATGATCACGCCGGGATACTTCATGGTCAGGCGCGAACCGATGTTGCAATCGATCCATTTTACCTCGGCATCCTCGTGCGCGATGCCGCGTTTCGTGACCAGATTGAAAACGTTCGACGACCAGTTCTGAACGGTGATGTATTGAAGCTTCGCGCCCTTCATGGCGACCAGCTCGACGACCGCGCTATGGAGCGTGGCCGTGTTGAACTTCGGCGCGGTGCAGCCCTCCATGTAAGTTAGCTCCGAACCTTCGTCGCAGATGATCAGGGTCCGCTCGAACTGGCCAAAGTTCTCGGCGTTGATTCGAAAATAAGCCTGGAGCGGGTGTTTCACTTTCACGCCGGGCGGGACGTAGATGAACGAACCGCCGCTAAACACGGCCGAGTTCAAGGCGCTGAATTTGTTGTCGCCGGTCGGGATGACTTTGCCGAACCATTTCCGGAAAATCTCGGGATGGTCCTTGAGTCCTTCGCGGCTGCCGACAAAAATGACGCCCTGTTCGCCAACGGCTTTCTTGATGTTGGAATAAACCGCCTCGCTGTCGAATTGGGCTTCTACGCCGGCCAGAAATTTCCGTTCCTGCTCGGGAATCCCAAGCCGCTCGAACGTCCGTTTCACGTCGTCGGGCACATCTTCCCAATTACGCTTGGGCTGGGTCCCGCCGCTCAGATAATAGCGGATGTTGTCGAAAACGATGGCTTCCAGGTCCTTGCTCGCCCAGTGGGTCGGCATCGGTTTGCTCAGAAAAGTCTTGTACGCGTTCAGCCGGAATTCGCGCACCCAATCCGGGTCCTCCTTGATGTCGGAAATAAAGTGAATCGTTTTTTCCGTCAGCCCCACGCCTGCGTCGTGCGTGTGGGTTTCGGGATAAGCGAAGTTCCCGACGTTCCGCTCGATTTCCAAAGGTGATGCTTCCTTGACCATAAAATCTCCCCATTAGGCCAGGACCGGCTGGCCGACTTCGTCCTCCAGCGACCCCTCATAACTTTCGTAACCCTTTTCTTCCAGCTCCAGTGCCAGTTCCTTGGTGCCGCTCCGCACGATCCGGCCTTGGACCATGACGTGAACATGATCCGGGACGATGTAATCAAGCAAGCGCTGGTAGTGCGTGATCAGAAGGATTCCGAGATCGGGACCGCGCAATGAATTCACTCCGTGGGCCACCACTTTAAGCGCGTCGATATCGAGCCCGCTGTCGGTCTCGTCGAGCACCGCATACTTCGGCTTGAGCATGGCCAGCTGGAGAATCTCGTTCCGTTTCTTTTCGCCGCCGGAAAAACCTTCGTTCACCGAGCGCGAGGTAAACGAGCGATCCATTTCCAGAAGATCCATCTTCTCGTAAAGCTTCGCGTAATAGTCCGTGGCCTCGAGTTCTTCCCCTTCGGGCAAACGCGCCTGGACCGCGGCGCGCAGAAAATTCGCGATCGTCACTCCCGGAATTTCGCTCGGATATTGGAAGGCCAGGAAAAGCCCGTGCCGGGCGCGTTCGTCCGGCTCTAGGGCGAGGATGTCCTCGCCGTCCATGGTCACTTCGCCGCCCGTGACCTTGTAATCAGGGTGGCCGGCAAGCACTTTCGCAAGCGTACTTTTCCCAGAACCGTTCGGCCCCATGATCGCGTGAATTTCGCCCTTGGGCACGGCCAG
>JBAPMH010000031.1:0-2178 GCA_049278515.1 Chthoniobacterales bacterium | reverse complement strand
CCCTGGGACTGTTCCAGTTCGGGGCCTACGTCAACACCATCATCGCCGGTTAGTCCCCCAGGTGCCTAGGTCGTCAAGCGGCTGCGGGTGCGCGGTGTGCCCAGGCTTGGTGTTCGTCGTAGTGGGTGTGGTGGCGTAGGCAGCCGTGGAGGATTCCGACGAGTCGGTTGCCGAGGGCGCGTAGGGCTTGGTGATGGGTGTCGCCGTTGGCCCGGTGTTGGTCGTAGAAGACGCGAGCACCGGGACTTCGGGTCAGCGTGCAGAACGCCCACTGGTCGAGGGCGTCGTAGAGGCGTTTGTTGCGGACGTGACGGGCCAGCACGGCACGTTTTCGGCCCGACGCGATGGTCAATGGTGAGGTTCCGGCGTAGTTCTTGCGACACTTGGCAGTGCTGTAGCGGTTCGGGTCGTCCCCGAACTCACCGAGCACCCGGGCGCCGAGCACAACACCTAATCCTGGCAGGGAGCGGTAGATGTCGGCGTCCGGGTGTTTCTCAAAATGGTCGGCCAGCACGATCTCGAGTTCCTCGATCTGCGTGTTCAGTGCCGCGATGACGTGGACCGCTGCGGTCGTGGTGGCCCCGAAGGCCGCCGCCACCGCCGGCGGAGCGGTGAGGTGTTCGTGGCGCAGGATGGCCTGGATCTCGGCGGCGCGCGCCTCGATGTTCCGTTGTCGGCCAGCAGCTTTGAGTGCTGATCCGATCTTGGCCAGACTCAACCGGGCACCCTGCTCAGGAGTGGGCGCACGACCCAGGATTGCCAACGCGTCACCGTCGGTGAGCGAATCGGAGACCTCCAGGGCGGCCGGGTAGTACTCCCGCAGACCGCTGCGCAGCATGTTGGCATGCCGCGTCCGCGCCCAGATCAGGCTCTGATGGGTGCGGGACAGCACTTTGATCGCCTCGGCCTCCGAGGTGTCGCCGGCGATCCGACGATGGTTGTGCCGATCAGTGCGGACGAGATCGGCCAGCAACTTGGCGTCGGAGGCATCAGATTTCGCGCCCGAAACATGATGACGGTCGCGGTAGCGGGCCGCGGCCATCGGGTTGATCGCCCACACCTGATAACCGGATGCCGTCAACGCCGAGACCCACAGCCCACGATCGGTTTCGATGCCGATCATCACCTGGTCGGGTTCCTCGGCGTGCGCGGCGATCAGCTCGTGCAGGCCCCGGATGCCGGACAGGCCCTCGGGTAATCGCCGGGCGGCCAATCGTTGACCGGCCTCGTCCATCAGATACACGTCGTGATGGTCTTCGGCCCAATCGTCGCCGACGAAGATCATCAATACCACCTCCTGCGGTCGTCGTTGACTCACCTCGAGCCCGAGGACACCCGGCGGCGGACTAATGGATCAGTGCTCGCACTGGCACGACATCCCATCAGCGCTTCAAGCGACCTCACCGAACCGACCGGGGCACAATCTAGCCGTAGGGATCAACACTCATCCCGGTCAGCAGCAGTGCTCACCGGTCAGCGGCTCGATGATCAGCGTCCCGCGGCCAAGAACTCAAACCCGTCAACGCCACGCTGATCGACTCCCATTAGTCGGCCTAATCGCTATGCGCGCTAAGCGATCAGCGGCGGCGGTGGTCGCCCTGGTGGTGAGGGGCCGGGGTGCCGGGCGGATCGATGGATAGGTTCTGGGGCGGGAAAGCCGTGTGGTGGGCTGGGGCGCTGAACGACGGTCGGGCGTCGACGGCTCCGGTGTCGGCGTGGCCGGAAGTGGCCGTGCCGAGGACGATTGGGCGGGAGCGACGGCCAGGGCGGCTCCGGCGGCGATGCTGGTCATGTGAATCCTTCTGTTCGAGTTGGCTTTTGACTTTTGCTGCCGGTGTGGTCCGGCGATGGATCGACAGTGCCGCATCTTCGGGACGTGTATGTCGGGCAAGCGGTGGATGCAGTGGCGGAATGTGGCGTCCCCCGTTCGGAGGACATTCGGGTACCGCGCTACTCGTGTGGAGGACCCGGCAGCGGCCGTAGCTTCAGATCAGCATCGACACAGGGGGCGATCATGGTTACGCACACACATCCACACCGCGCGGTAGTGACCGGCGTGCAGGTTCTCGCGGGTCTAATCGTCGCGGCGCCGTTGGTGGTGTGGGGCGCGGGGTTCGCTCAGCCGATCAGTCCGCCGCCGACGGACCGTGTTCTGTTGAACCCGACCTTCGCGGTGCC
>JBAPMH010000030.1:0-2240 GCA_049278515.1 Chthoniobacterales bacterium | reverse complement strand
GTATTGAACGCGCGCTCCGGTCCGCCCACCATGATGGTCAGACTTGCAGCTTTCGCGCCGACCTCGCCGCCAGATACGGGTGCATCGAGATAGTCCGCGCCGAGCGCCTCCACCTTCTTCGCGAATTCCTTGGTGGCGAGCGGCGAGATCGAACTCATGTCGACGACGATCTGCCCCTTCGAGAGTCCCGCCGCGACGCCGTCCTGCCCGAACAAGACCGCCTCTACATGCGGCGTGTCCGGCACCATGATGATGACGACGTCCGCCTTCTCGGCGACTTCCTTGCCGGATTTGCAGACCACGCCGCCCTCGGCGACCAGCTCCGGCGCAATGGGTACGACGTCGTGCAGGAACAGGCGGTGGCCGGCAGCCTGGAGATGGCCGGCCATCGGGCGCCCCATGGTGCCGAGGCCGATAAAACCGATATCGATCATTTCAACTCCCTTTCGATGTTTTTTTGTTCAGGTATCGGCCGTCAGTGCGGCGTGCCAACCGAGGCCTTCGACCGTCGTCGTCCTCGGCTTGTATTCGCACCCGACCCAGCCACGATAACCAAGAGCGTCGAGAAGCCTGAACAGGAAGGGATAGTTGATCTCGCCGGTGCCGGGCTCGTTGCGGCCGGGATTGTCGGCAAGCTGAACATGGGCGATGCGGGAGAGGTGTTTTTGCAAGGAGCGCGCAATGTCGCCCTCCATCACCTGCATGTGGTAGATATCGTACTGCACGAACAGATTACTCGAGCGTACGTCCGCAATGAGCTGAAGCGCCTGCGCGGTCTTGTTCAGGAAAAAGCCGGGAATATCGATCGTGTTGATCGGCTCGATCAGAAGCTTGATCCCCTCTTTGGCGAGCACGTCCGCGGCGAAGCGCAGATTGCCGACCAATACCTCGTTGAGATCGATTGCGTCTGCGCCATCAGGCGCGATGCCGACGAGACAGTTGAGCTGACGGCAATCGAGCGCCTTCGCATAGTCGACGGCGCGCGCGACGCCGGTGCGAAACTCGTCGACCCTGTCAGGCAGAATGGCGATGCCGCGCTCGCCCGCCGCCCAGTCGCCGGCGGGAAGATTGTGCAGCACCTGCGCCAGCCCGTGCTGGTGCAACTGCTCGCGTAATTCGGCCTTGTCGAAATCATACGGGAACAGATATTCGACCCCGCTGAATCCCGCAGCCTTGGCGGCGGCGAAGCGATCGAGGAACGGCTGCTCGCCGAACAGCATGGTGAGATTGGCGGCAAATTTGGGCACGATCTACTCTCCTCGCGTTAGTCTGACTGCATCACCGCCGCTCAAACCCTCATCCTGAGGAGCCCGCGAAGCGGGCGTCTCGAAGGATGGCCGCAAGCACCCGGGCCTCATGGTTCTCCCGGCGATGCGAAGCATCGTCCGGCGACGCCGCTGCGCGGCTCCTCACCATGAGGGTTTGCTAGTTTGCACGCCGCGCTTTCGCGACCTCGTCCGCCGTCACCATCGGCGCCGCATTGCCCCAGGAATTGCGGATGTAGTTCGTCACGTCGGCGATCTCCTGGTCGGTCATCTTCGCGGCATAGGCCGGCATCGATCCCTTGTTGGGCGCGCGCGGCGTCGTCACGGTTTCGGCGCCGTCGAGGATGATGCGCAGCGTGCTCAAGGCGTCGGCGGATTGCAAATTGGCGTTGCCGGGCAGCGGCGGATAGATCCGCGGCGCACTTGATCCATCCTCCTCATGGCAGGCGATGCAGACGCCGTTGTAGAGCTTAGCGCCGGCGGCCATTTGCGCCGATGGCAGCGGGGTGACCTTCGGCTCGCGCTTACCCGCAGGGAGGTCTTTCAGGTAAACCGCGATGGCGCGGACATCTGTATCGCTCATCTTGGAGGTCGAATTGACCACGACCTCCGACATCAATTCGCCGGCATGGCTTTTGGCGTTGCGGCCGCTCTGCAGATATTCGCTGATATCTTCCACGCTCCAGGATTTCAGGCCGCTGCGCGCAGCACCGTCCAGCCGCGGCGCGAACATGCCCGCGACCCGCCCGCCGCCATACTTCTGGCCGCGTCTGTCGGCGCCGAACATGTTCTTCGGCGTATGGCAGACCCCGCAATGGGCTATGCCCTCGACCAGATAGCGGCCGCGATTCCACTCCGCGCTCTTCTGCTGGTCCGGCATCAGGATGCCGGGCTTGAAGAACAGCCAGTTCCAGCCGCGCATCACGAAGCGATAGTTGAACGGAAAGCGTAGCTCGGGCGCGCGCGGCACATTGC
>JBAPMH010000029.1:0-4407 GCA_049278515.1 Chthoniobacterales bacterium | reverse complement strand
CTGTCGAGCCGTCGTCGCTTCAGCTACCGCGTTTTCGGGTCGACAGCGTCTCGCCCTACCAAGCGGATCGTCGATCTCCCCGCTAACCCGGAGGCCAGGCTAACGCGCGTTTCCCCAACACGTGCACATGCAAATGCGGCACGCTCTCGCCGGCATCCGGTCCGCTGTTGATGACCACCCGGTAACCTGATTTCAACAAATCCAGCTTTTCGGCCACCGCGCGTGAAGCGAGCAGCAGCTTGCCCAGCAGCGGGCCGTCGGCCTCGCTCGCGTCCGCCAACCTTGGCACAAGCCGCTTCGGAACAATCAACACATGGACCGGCGCCTGCGGATTCACATCGCGGAACGCGAGCACCTCGTCGTCTTCCCAGACAATGTCCGCCGGAATCTCCCGCCGAATGATTTTCTCGAAAATCGTCACGCGACATTGTTGTCCCCGAACAACTCAGTGCGCAAGGTGGATCGCGCGCTCCGTCGCGCGATGACAACGTTGCTGGCTCCCATCACCGAGCGGCGGAGCGCTCGATCCACCTACCGCATGAAACAACGCAGATGCTGGAGCTCCGGATTGATGGCCAGCTTTTCGCGAACGAAGCAAATGACTTCCTCGCGCAGCGTGTCGCACGTCCGCGTCCAGGTCTTGGCGCCGCGCAGATGTTTGACGCAGGCTTGCAGATCGCACAGGTGCAAACTGTCCGCGCCCGCACTCACCAGCGCGCTGAGCCGTTTCTCCAGACCATCAAAGAACGCCAGCTCGTATCCGTCGCCTGCTTCCTGCGCGATTTCGAGCAGCGAGAACGAGACCGGCGGCGGCGTCGGCACAAAATAAGGCACGATTTCCTTGTAGCCGATCACTTTCAAAACGTAGCGGACAGTTTGGGAAAGCTGATCGAACGGCACGACCGACTCGTCGTTCCGAAGCCGCAAATAAAACGCGATGCTTTCAGTGACGTGATCGGTCAGCCACCAGCGCGGGTAACCCGCCTGGTCCGCGGCCCGCGTAATCGCGGCGTGGAGCCAGGCCTGGTCAAACTCGAAGAGCTGTCCGGAATCGCAGCGGAGATAGGGAAATTCTTCTCTAAACGCGACCATGGGTTTCGACTTTTGTTTCGTGAACGCCGGAAGCGGCCGGCGCCATCTCCGGCTCGAACAATTCGGGCTGGAGCGCATTTGGTTTAACGCGGCGGCCGAGCGCGTGAATGGCGTCGACAAATTGATCCACCTCTTCGAAGCGGCGGTGGACCGACGCGTAGCGCAGATAGGCCACCTCATCGATCACCCGCAATTTCTCCAGCACCTTCGTGCCGATCGTCGCCGAGGAAACTTCGCGTCCGCTGGTCTCGAGCTCGTGCACGATTTCATCCACCGCCTGTTCCAGCGTGACGAGGCTGATCGAGCGTTTCTCGCACGCTTTCGCCAGGCTGTTCACAAGTTTGCGTCGATCGAATGGTTCATGAGTGCGGTCGCGTTTGACCACGCGCAGATCGGAGCGCTCGATTTGCTCGTAAGTGGTGAAGCGGTACGCGCACTGCAAACAAACGCGACGGCGGCGGATGCTGGAGCTATCACGAGACTGGCGGGAGTCGATGACTTTGTCGTCACGAAAGCCGCACTTGGGACAACGCATAGTGTCGGCGGAGTAAGTAGCACACCATTAGTTGTGGCGTCAACGTTTTCTGCGAGAAAAGTTTTCGCTCGCTGTTTTGCAGCGTCAATGTTACCACGAAGCCTGTTCACAAATGGCGCACGATGTTTTTGTAAGTCATTCCGCAAAGGACAAGGCGGTGTCCGACGCTCTGGTCGCCAAGCTCGAGGAGCAAGGCATTCGCTGCTGGGTGGCCCCGCGTGATGTCGTGCCGGGCGCGGACTGGGGCGAATCGATCATTGATGCGATCGAATCCAGCCGGATCATGGTTTTGATTTTTTCCGCCAGCGCGAACGGATCGCCGCAGATAAAGCGAGAGATCGAACGCGCGGTGGACAAGGGCGTTTACACCATCCCCTTCCGGATCGAGGACGTGCAACCAACAAAAGCGCTCGAGTATTTCATCTCCAGCGCGCATTGGCTGGATGCGTTTTCGCAACCGCTCGGCCAACATATCGACAGCCTCGCCAAAACGATCAAAGCCATCCTGGGGGCTTCTCGATCCGGCTCGGCCACCGAAGCGGCGCCGACTCAATTGGAAAAGCCTCCATTGAGCGTCCCCGATGCGACTCCTCCCCAATCGCCGCCTCCGCCGGAACCGCCCAGGCTCTTTGTCCCCCCTCCGCCGCCGCCTCCTCCACCGATCGCGCGCGTCGAAAAACAAATCCCTCTCCCGCCGCAATCCGCCGTGCCGCAACGCCGCGCGACCACAAACTGGACGCCGATTATCATTGGGATCGCGGCGCTCCTTCTTGTCGGCGGAGTGGTGGTGGCTGGAGTGCTCATATATCTCTTCCGCAGTCCCGCCACCTCGACGACCCAATCCAAACAGGAAACAGCGGCGCTCCGCTCTCCAGTCACCTCTTCGCCGGCGTCAACGAAGTTGGCTCCCCCAGCCCGGGCCGTATCTCCCCCGGCCCGCAACCAAAGCAGCGCCGAAATTCCATCGGACAAAGAGATCAAGAAGCTGGTGCTCGATACTCTCCTGCTCTTTAACGACGCCGTCCAAACCAAGAGCTTCAAAGCCTTCCACGCCAAACTTGGGCCCGCCTGGAAAAAAGAAACCTCGCCCGGCCAGCTCATGGACATTTTTCACGTCTTCATCGACAAACACATTGAGTTCTCCGACATCGATTATGAGGACCCCACCTTCGACGTCGCTCCCTCGGTGAACCAGAACGGCTGGCTGGCAGTCAAGGGTCACTACACCCTGAAGACCAGCGATGTTCTGTTCGACCTCCAGTACGAGAACGACCAAGGGAGCTGGAAACTGGTCTCCATTAACATCCAAACCAAGCCCCATCGCACCTGACCCGCTCCCTCGGGCTTCTGCTTTGGCCGGCGAATTTCTCGAG
This sequence comes from Chthoniobacterales bacterium, assembly GCA_049278515.1. GTDB lineage: Bacteria > Verrucomicrobiota > Verrucomicrobiia > Chthoniobacterales > UBA10450 > AV80. The sequence goes on along the minus strand of JBAPMH010000029.1, from coordinate 1,407 downwards.
CGCGGCAGACGATTTCTAGAGCGTCACAGCCCGATTTTCCATTCTCCCAATCGCTAATTCGCTCAGTCGCTAACTCGTTAAATGACGTCCGTGTCCATCGGCGGTCATGTCCTCGCGGCCGGCGAGACGGTGGAGGTCTTGATTCCGCACGACGAGGAAAACCATCCGCTCGCTTTTGAGAAAGGCGGCGCGCTTTTCCACGCGCTCGATACAGAGCGACGCCGCGTCGCCCTCGACATCTGTTACTGTTCCACGCTCGGCGAATGCTGGACCCTGCACAGCGGCTCCGATGGCAACTCGACCACCGAGACTCCCACCTGCCCTGCTCCGTCCGCCTCAACCTTCCAGCAGTAATCGCAGACGACGGTCGCCAATTCCCCATGCGGTTTCGGGGAGAAGTGTAATAAATTTGAATCGCTTTTTCGTTGCCCAGGTGACAGAACGGCAGCCGCAAATGCCGCCCCCATCCAAATCCCCGGAGAGTAGCGGAATAAATTTCGTTAATCATTTGTTCATTAGCTACGCGCAGCTGGACAACGCGCGGACGGAGGAGGACGAGCCGGGTTGGGTCGATCGCTTTCATACCTCGTTGAAGGCTTTTCTCAGCACTGCTTTGGGCGAGGAACCCATCATCTGGCGCGATCCGAAGCTAAAAGGAACCGAAGTCCTCTGGGACGAAATCGCGACGCAACTTCCCAAGACAGCGGTTCTGGTTTCGATTATTTCGCCGCGCTATCTGAAATCCCAGGCGTGCCTCACCGAGGTCAACACCTTCTCCCAGATTGCGGAGAGCCAGGGAGGCCTGGTCGTCGACAACCAAATGCGGATTTCCCGCGTGATGCTGATGCCTTTGGACACCCAGGAACTCCGGGACACGCTGCCCGGACGGCTTAAGGAGCAACTCGGCTATCCCTTTTACGACAAGGAGGAAGGCGGCCGCCCGGTTCTGATCGATCCACGATTCGGAGAGAAGTACAAATACGCTTTCAATCGAAAGCTGTATTCGCTCGCGGCGGAGTTGGCGGAGTTGATCAACAAAATCAGGGAGGAGCGAAGTCCCGGTCCCGACTCAACGCCCGCGGAGCGATCCGAACCGGCCAAGCCGGTGATTTACCTGGCAGAATGCAGTTGGGACCGCGAAGACGACCGGGAAAAGCTTTGGAGCGAACTGCGGGCGACCGGCTATACGGTGCTGCCCGAACAGGGAGCCCGGCTGCCGGACCTGGAGGAAGAGTACGCCAGGGAAGTGGAGCAATTACTGGATCGATCTCAGCTTTCCATCCACATCATCGGGACAAACCCAAGCACCGTCCTCAATGGCCCCGGGCGCAGAGATGCGGTTCAGCTCCAAAATGAAATCGCCGCCCGGAAAAGCCAGCCGGGAGGCCTCTCCCGCCTCATCTGGTT
>JBAPMH010000028.1:0-3772 GCA_049278515.1 Chthoniobacterales bacterium | reverse complement strand
TCAACGCTCCCGAGGGATTGGTGAATACCGGCGTCGCCGCCTGGTTGGCGTTGTTCCAGAACTGGATCCGCGCCACCACGTCGGTGTAGGCCTGGGTCGTCGCCGACACCATGTAGAGGGTCAACCCAGTGATCTTCACCGAGGTCGAGCTCGCCGGGATCGTGTTGTTGGTCCAGGTGTTACCCATGTAGGTCCGTGGCGTACTTCCCGTGAAGGTGGTCGTGTCCGCCCCCGTGATCGTGTCGAGCAAGGTGCCCGGGATCGGCGTCGGCGTCGGCGTGCTCGGCGGAGTCGCCGTTGCGGTCGTTGTGGCTGTAGCTGTAGCTGTAGCTGTAGCTGTCGCCGTGGGTGTCGGTGTTGGCGTCGGCGTCGCACAGGGTTGGAGGATTTCCATCGAAGCGAGCGGGGTAAGTCCCGTGCTATCGTAGCCGCCGACTATCCAGACCTTGCTCCCGTCCGTGTCGGTTGGGAAGTTACGCCGTGCGGTGGTAAATGGTGTGCCGGTCCGCCAGACGCCCGTCCCAGGATTGTAGATGTCCACTTCCGTCGAAGGATTAGGCGTCGTTCTGCCGCCGCCCATAACCCACATCTCGTTGGCGACGGTGAGCGCCCGAGTCTCTCCAGTTGCCCGCGGATTGTTGGCAATCGTCGAAATAGAATCCGCGACGGGGTTATAGACGAAAGAGCTATTGTTATCGGTCAGAATATTCGGTGCGGTGAAGGTGGTGCCGCCGCCCGTGAAAATGAGGGTTCCTATGGTGGTCGTCGGAAGATAGCCAAGGGCCGTGGGGAGGACCGCTGCCTTCTGCGTCCACTGGGTCCCAGCGGAATTCGCCGGGTTAAATTCGAAGATCCGATTGGTCATGGCAGTGTTGATGGTAAAGCCGCCAAGGATATAGAGCTTATTCTGGAAGACCGTGAAACCGCCGGGCAAGGTGTTGGCGACACTCTCGTTCCAGACATCAAAGCCGGACTGAATTGTGTCGGCGACGGGGTTATAGCGGAAAACGCGGGTGGTAGCAGTCGTGGCCCCGGCCGCGGAACCCCCAACGCAATAGATGAAAGGCGTCCCGCCTTGCGTCAGAACGCCGCAGGCCATGTTGTTCACCTGGTTGTCGGGAAAGATGGCGCTCTTGGCTACCCAGCTATTCGTAAGCGGATTGTACTCGAATGGGGTGGTGAAATCGCTGCCGGCTGTGTCGGCGCTGCGTCCCCCCATGACGTAGAACCGTCCGTTGGTCGGGAAGTAAACACCAACCCCGCGGACCGCGCCCGCCAGGGGGAAGTTCGGCCCTGCCGCCCAGGTGGGTGTGCAGGCGGGAGTCGGAGTGGCCGTGGCGGTCGCGGTCGCTGTAGGTGTGACCGTAGCAGTCGATGTCGCGGTTGCTGTCGCCGTCGGTGTAGCGGTCGCGGTCGCCGTCGCAGTGGGCGTGGGAGTCGCACCTCCTTGAATTTCTACGGAGCCTTTTTCACAAGCCCCTCCAACAGGACGAACAAACGTTGCCCCGCGCTGATCGGTGGTAACCGTTGAGCCGCAATCATTCGTGCCGTTGGGAATCGTGTTCAAAACGAGGCTGGTTCCACCAGGAAGATGGGTCTGGGTCGGCCCGCCGTTATTGGCCAACGGTCCCAGCGCCGGATCGCCTGCGACGACGTCATTGGTCATCGGGACAAATGTGGCGCCCGTCGGGTTCTCGACGTGATTGTAATTCTGGGAGGTGATGGTGCCGGCCATGTCTGGCCCGGTGCCAGCCGTGTTATCGGCGACGATCGTATTTTTGATGTTGAGGACGCCCGCCGTGGAGCGGAAAAGGCCGCCACCGCTGCCCGCTCCTGCCGTGTTGTTATCGACCGTGGTGAAATTTAAGTTAGCGGTCACCACTGAGGTGGCCACCGGCTGTTCTACATAAAGACCGCCGCCGCTCGTGCTGGCGGAATTGCCGCTGATGGTGCTGTTAAGAATGTTCAGGGTGACGGCAGCCGTGGCCGAGCCGCCGGCATTGGTAATTTCAATTCCACCACCCAGGGTTCCTCCCGAGTTGTTGGAAATGGTGCTGTTGCGAAGATCGATCGTGATCGGACTGGTCGTCGCATTGATAAAGATTCCGGAGCCGGTGGTGCTGGCCGTATTGCCGTTGACCGTGATGCCGTCCCACGTTCCGGTCATGGTTCCGACTCCCCCTGCACCGGTAAAGAGCGCGATGCCGGATCCTAGTATACTAGGTCCTCCGGAGCCGGAATTGGTGTTGAAGGTGGACCCCGTAATGTTTGCCGTCGAAGTGTTAGTCGGCAGCATGCGAATACCGTTGCCGTTGCCTCCGCCCGGGCCGCTGGTCGAGTTGCCGGTAAAGGAACTATTGGTAATAACCAAATTAAAGCCGGTGGTGCTTTCAATTCCTAATCCCCCGGCAAAACCAAGGCCGGCCGCGCCGGGCGAGGTTGATGTGTTACTCGTGAATTGACAGCCAGTAATAGTGACCGTGGAGAGAGCGGCCAGGGTATTGTACATGCCGCCACCGAAACAGCTTGTGCCGCCATTGTTGCAGGCGTTGTTTGAAACGACCACGTTATTAAGCGTAATGGTTCGCTCGTTCCGGACGCCGCCTGCGCCTGAGGCATTGTTGAGGGTGACGACGCAATTATTCATCGTCAACGTTCCGAAATTGCGTATGCCTCCGCCTCTCGTCGTCGCCGCGGCAGCGCCCGTCTTATTGCCGTGCCTCAGCGTCACGCCATTGATGACGACGACAGCGGTCGCGGAGGTCACCTCCATGACACGCTCTGTTGCCGTCGCGGGAAGGGCGTTCGCCTGCAAAATGGTCGTGGCGGCACCGGCACCGTTAATAGTGATGTTGCTCGAGATGTCCCAGTCGCCGCCCGCGTTGGCGTCCTCATTCGCCGCCACCAGGGTTTGAGTATAGGTCCCCGCGGGCAGAGTGATGGTATCATCTCCCGCCAGGGCGTTTGCCTCCATGAGAGCGGCGCGGAGCGAACACTGGGCGCTCGAATCGGCGCAAGTCCCGTCTCCCGGCGCGACATCCACGGTATCGTTCGTCGTGTTCACCACAAAAGTTAACCCGGGCGCACTTGGTTGTGGCGGCGGGACAAACGAATCGGGGGCGATTTCCAACCCCGCTGCCTGATCCACCTCCAGCTCGGTGACCGATGCCTTAAGTAATTGACTCGATTCGCTCGGCTGCGATTCCCGGCTCGCGACGCTCTTGACCGGACTTTCGGGCCGGGCAAGGGCGAACAAGGCCAGGAAAAGGGCCATCGAAAAAACACCAAAACCGAATAAGACGCGCAGAGTAAAGAAGGCTGATTTGGAGACGGTTTTCTTTTTCATAAGGAGATTTTCTATTCGTCGGTTGATTCAGCAGCTTGATGCCCGAACAGACGATCGGTTAGCTGACTGCCCGAAGTCTATCGTCCAGGTCAAAGTCATCGTATCGGAGATGCCGGGTGGTCGGCAATTATTTTTTCCGGTTCGCGCCGGAGAAAATTCCAAGTTGGAAACCGCGCGGCTCGCTTGCAAAGCGCTCGATTGAGGAGCGACCTGCGCTTGGGCGATTCAAGGGCAACAACGACAAAAAACAGAAATGGCAGGGACGGCGAACCGTCCCTGCCACTCGTAATTTTCAGTTGTGTTCGGTGAGCGCTTTAGGGGCAACCCGCGCCGGTAAACACCAGGCTGTCAATCCGCCAGCCCGGCGCCGCCGAGAACAGATCGGTCCCCATCCGCCAACGCAGCTTGATGGTTTGTCCGTTCACG
>JBAPMH010000027.1:0-8692 GCA_049278515.1 Chthoniobacterales bacterium | reverse complement strand
ACGGATCGCCGAGCACGATTTCTGGTTTGTTCAATTCGGGCTCAAGCGGCGAAAAGGCGTCAAAGCTCCACTTTTCCGCGAGATTGTGCGCGAGGGATTTCGCGCGCGCGACGTGAAGGGATTCGCGCGTGAGTGGCGCCACAGGTTGATGCGTCCCGCTGGGCTGCTGGGGAAATCTCCTTCCGATCAGAGGGTGGCTCGCTGGCAATACTTCGCGCGGGGAGAATACAGTCTCTTTTTGGCGCGATATGTTTTTTCGCCGCAGGAGGTGGTGGCCAGGATCCTGAGCCAGTTGAGGGTGACCCAAGGTGAGGAGATGCCGTTCTGCGAGGACTCGGATCTCATCCGGGCCGAAGCCCGGCTCGCCGTGGACAAGCTTCCGAGGTACGAGGCGCGCATTCTCAGGTTGCTTTGCGATCCGGCGAGAATCTACTGGGTCTCCGAACAACCCGATCGCGCGGTGGACTCATTGCTAGCCTGTCCGCCCGGCACCGTGGTCCTCGTGGTGAAGCCTCCGGGCAGCTGCGTTGAGTTTGAGATCAAGCGCGCAGGCACGCCAAATTCGCAGCCGCTTTCCGTGGTGTTCGAGCGCAAGGGTGAAAGCGTCCCGCCCTCCCACCGTCTCCAGGGAGGAAGTCTCGGATGGCATCTTCGCTTTGAAGCCCGGGCCGCGGCCCGTTTCAGCCGGATATATCGCGCCGTCCATGGCGAGGCGCCGGCCATCTCTATTATCCATTGTGCCAAGTCGATTCAGACGCTGCCCACAGCCATGGGCGAGCGCGCAATCATGGAATTTTTGAGCTCACGCGAGGTCTTTGGCGACGGCTTTGAAGGGATGCGAGAAGCACTCCGGCTTTCCGTGCGAGCGGCGTTCGACGCCGATGATCACGGGGTGCGAGAGCTCCCGGGGGAATTGGGGCGAACGATGAATTTTCTTATCCAGGCATGGCCCGCACAAGCGGTGCAGTCCGGCACGTCCTCACTTCGTCTCGACCGGCTCGCGGAATACCTTTCTCCCGAGGGCGCAAAACGCTATTTCGGTGTTTTGCCCGCCGAGCGGCGGGCCGAGCCGGAGCACGCGCACGAATTTGCGGACCAATTATTCGAAGAGATTCTAGGCGACTTTTCCCGCCCCGCGCAGCGCCCGCGCAGTTACGGCCGCTATTTGAGCGAAGTCTTCGCGAAAAATCGCCGGCGAGCGGACCGTGTTTTCCTCGCCCTGCTGCGGGAGCTGGGCACTTTCTGGGGCACCCTCGCGGCGGTGAAGGGGTACTCAAATGGCGAGTCGTTTGTCTCGCGCAACGTCGGACTCCGCGCTGAATGGGCGGGCGCCCAATGGCGGGTGGGATTGCGCTTTATGGACCAGGACGATCTTCATCTCCCCGATCCGCGACTGGACGATTTTTCTCCGGATGGCTTGCTCAAAGGAATGCTACTCGACCAAAAGTACGTGTCTGGAAGCAAGGATCGCCCAAATCCGAAGAGTAGTCTGTTTGCCTTAAGTCAAATTTATTGGGTGGCGCCATCAGTTTATGCGGCAGGCGTGCGAACGCTGAAGCAGGCCAGAATATCGGCAGTGAAGAAAACGACGGCGGAATTGAAACACAACGTTCCTTTGCGCGATCATTTCTCTCCTACATTCCTCGAGCGATCCCTGCAATGCGATCGCCTCTGGGCGGCCTACTCACGGGAGCGCGAGCCCATCGGGATGGACCCGGCCTTGATCGACCAATTGGTGAAACGCATGTATCCCACTGCCTCCTGGGGAGGAAAGATGAAGCAGCATGCAAAGGCACTAAGAGAGTCCGGCGAGCATTTTTTCCTCAACCCAAATGCCTGATTCGATGATCCAAAGTCTTTGGGTAGGCAAACGTTTGACGGCGATGGAGATCCTCTCGATTCGCTCCTTCCTTTATCATGGACACGACTATCGACTCTACGTTTATGAGCCGGTCGTTAACTTGCCGGAAGGCGCGATAGCTTGCGATGCGAGTGAAATTCTTCCCGCGTCTTCCATCTTCCAGTACACGGACTTCAAGTCTTATGCCGGCTTTTCCAATTTCTTCAGATACAAACTGCTGCTGGAGCGGGGTGGATGGTGGGTGGACACGGATGTCGTCTGCCTGCGCCCGTTCGACTTTACGGAGCCGTACGTTTTTGCCTCGGAAATAACCAAAAGCGGCGCCGTCCCCGCCTCCGCTGTGATTAAGTGCCCCCCAGATAGTGCGGCCATGGCGTACGCCTGGAGGGTTTGTAGGTCGAAGGAACCGGCTTTGCTGAAATGGGGAGAAACCGGACCGAAGCTGGTGGCCGAAGTGATCGCTCATTTTTCGCTCGAGGCCTTCCTTCATCCGCCCGCGGTTTTTTGTCCGGTAAGCTGTCATGACTGGGAAACGCTTATGGTGCCGGGGATGACGCTGGGTTTGGGTGAAGCCTCTTATTCGATTCACCTCTGGAACGAGATGTGGCGCTATTACGGCCGGGACAAGGACGGATCCTATCCTTCAACGTCAATCTATGGGCGGCTGCAACATACGTATTGCAGCTCCTGCCAAAGTCTGACCCCGATTCACGAGACGCCATGAAAGTGATCGGGTTGATGACGGTCCGAAACGAGGACTGGATCCTCGGCCTTACGCTCCGCGGCGTGATGCTCATCGTGGACGAGATGATCGTGCTGGATCACGCATCCACTGATGATACCGCCCTCATCATCCATGAAATCGCCCGCGAACATCCCGGCCGGATTCATTACCAATGCCGCAAGGACCCGGTCTGGCGCGAGGCGACCATCAGGCAAAGTCTGCTCGAAGATGGACGCAAACTGGGCGGCACCCACTTCTGGATGATCGATGCTGATGAGTTGGCGACCGGAAACGTTCTGCCCCAGATCCGTCCTATGTTAGCCACGCTGGAACCAGGCGATTTGATTACTATCCCCTGGTTTCCCATTTGGAGGTCGCTCGACTGGCGCCGGCAAGACAGCAATGATTACTGGTGCGCCAACCGCACCGCATACGGCTTCCGGGATCATCCCGAGATCCGTTACGAAGCGCGTAAAAACCGGCCTGCCTATGATATGCATACCCGAGCCCCTGTCTCACCTGGGCAAAAACGAGAGTATTGGGTGAATGACCCCGACCGGGGAGCAATGCATTTTGTGGCCGCCGGAAGAGCGCGGCTCGCGGCCAAGACGGCATGGTACAAGATGATCGAGACGGTCCGTTTTGCCGACCGCAACGCCGAGCGGCTGAATGACATGTACGATCCTGATCTGGATGAAACCAATCTGATCACCGTTCCCGTAGATCCCGCCTGGTGGACTCCCTATCTAAGCTGGCGTGAACATGTGCATCTGGACCGGCCTTCCTGGTATGAGTGGGATTGTCGGCGAATGTGGCGCGAATATGGGCCGGAGAAGTTCGCCGGCCTCAATCTTTGGGGGATTCCCGATCGGACAGCGGTTGCTTTAGAGGATCATTCTTTGGTCTGAGCTTTTTAATGTTAGGCTGACCCAGCCCTCGAATAGATTTAGCCGATAGTTTACAAGGGATGACGACGTCGCATTGATCGATATTCGGACCAGTCCTCCTGCGGTTCCGCGTTTCCAACGGCTACCAGCGTTTTTGTCACGGCAGCTTCCATCGGCGATCTTCCGAATCTAAACCAGTGAAGCTTTTCTTGTGGCACTCGTGAGCACGAGTCTCTACGATCCCCTCGCTCAGACCAACGAATAATTGCGTGAAATGCGATCGGCGCGACCCTCCGGATCATGAAAAAAACGCGGCCTCTGCTTCTCGCGGCAAGCCTTTTCACCTCTGCCATTTTCTTTGCGAGCGCATGCCACCGGCGGCAAACGGAGCAGATCGTCGTTACTGGCGCGAGCACAGTTTACCCGATCGTTCAGATGGCAGCGGAAGAATTACGGCGGACAAAGGGACTCGACGTGATGGCGCAGGGAGGCGGGAGTACCCGCGGGTTTGAAGATTGCATCGCGGGGCGCAATAGCCTTGGCGCGATGGCGCGAGAGCTTACCCCGGAGGAAAAGGCGAAGGTAATCGCGTTCCCGATCGCTTACGACGGTGTCGGCATCGTCGTGCATGCTTCCAATCAAATCGTCGGGGTTACAACCGACGATTTGCGGCGAATCTATCGTAAACACGTTGCTAGCTGGTCCGAGTTCGGCGGGCGAAATGACCGCATCGTCGTGGTCCACAAAGCCGAAGGACACGCGCTCCGTGAAGTCTTCATGAAGTACACCGGGCTGACGCCGGACGAGATGACGGGATTCACGGACGTGACCGCAGGCGACAACGCCCAGGTCATCCGCGTGATCGCCAATTCCCCCAACGCTATTGGCTATGTGAGCCTGGGCGAAGTGATTAAGGCCGCTGAAGCCGGCCAGCCCGTTCGTTTGGTCAAACTCAACGGCATCGAGCCGGTGATGGAGAACGTTACAAACAAGACCTATCCCCTTTTTCATCCGCTCTACCTGATCTCCAAAGAAGAGCCGAAGGGTGGAAGCCGCGTTCTGCTGGATTTTCTGCGAAGCCCTGAGGGCAAGGCAATCATTCGCCAGGGAAATTATGTTCCGCTGGAATAGAGATCGGTGGTTTTGGGCGGGCGCGATTGGGCTCGGCTTGTTGCCGGTTCTCGCCATTGTTGGCCTGGCGATTTTTCTTTTTTGGAATGCAGCTGGCGCATCGGCCGCGATTGGGCTGCGGGGGTTGGCGGGCACGGAATGGCTGCCTCCGCAAGGCCGGTATGGCGTGACCCGGCTCCTCGCCGGCACTTTGGCCGTCACCGGACTCGCGTTGTGCCTGGCAGTTCCGATTGCACTTTCCGCGGCAGGTTATCTTTCGCTCTATGCCGGGCGAAGAGTGCGGGCGGCCGCGAATACCGCGATCGGACTTTTGGGTGGTATTCCTTCGGTCGTAATCGGTCTCTGGGGAATGACGTGGATCGTGCCATTCTTCGGGAATTCGTGGACCTCCGCTTCGCTCGTGCTCGCCTTGATGATCGCTCCAACGATCACTCTTTTGGCTGGCGCCGCGCTTCGTCTCGTGCCGGCCGATCTGCTGGAAGCCAGCCGCGCTCTAGGCGTAGGCGAAGCGATCGTTTCGCGGGTCGCCTTTCATCATGCCCGCTGGGGTATTCTGGGCGCAGTGGTTTTGGGAACGAGCCGCGCACTCGGTGAGGCAGTGGCTGTGAGCATGGTGGCTGGGAACGTGGTCGCCTGGCCCAATTTTACCCGGCCGATCGCCACCTTAACGACCACTTTGATCGTCGAGCTCGATAGTGCGGCGGGCTTGCACCGCGATGCCCTTTATCTCCTCGCTTGCCTTGTTCTCATCGCCATCAGCACGCTGAGTGTTTTCGGCCGGGCCGCGCAACGCAGGGCAGGAATATGATCAAGATAGCCGGGATCATCTCTACCCTGCTCCTGACCTCTTTGGTGGCCTGGATGGGATGCGATCTCTTTTATCGCGGCGCCTCCGGTCTGCACGCAGGCTATTTGTTCGAAGCTCCTCGAAACCTTGGACGCTCGGGCGGCATCGGGCCGATGCTCGCTAACACCGGAATTATCGTCGGGCTCGGCACTCTGCTGGCGGCTTTGGTCAGCTTGCCTTTGGCGGTCGCGTCCACCGAATTGGCTGCGCCCGCCGGCCTGCGCAAAATCGTTCGGACGGCTCTCGACATCGGGGTCGGTGTGCCGCGGATTGTCTGGGGGCTTTTTGGAGCCGCATTCTTCGGAGGCTATTGCAGCTTCGGTTTTTCACTCCTTTCCGGTGTTCTCACGTTGGCTTGCCTGCTGGCGCCGATCATGACCACTGGCTTTATCAATAGCTTGGAGATGGTGGAGGACGAAGTGCGCGAGCAATGCGCCGCGCTCGGTGTCAATAGCTGGCAGACAGCGTGGCGTCAGGTCGTGCCTGTTGCGCTTCCCGGTCTGATGGCTCCCCTTGCGCTGTCGGCCGGGCGCGGGTGCGGCGATGCGGCGGCGCTGCTTTTTACTGCCGGCGTAGCGATGCAAATGCCCGTGTCGCTCTTCGATCCCGGCGCCACGCTCTCGGTCTTCGTCTTCCATCTCCTGGGCACAGTACCGGGCGGTCAAAACGCCGCCTATTCAGCCGCTGCCGTCCTATTCGTCATCACGCTCGTTATTCAGTTAGCCATAACAATGCTCACGCGGGAGGAGCGTTACGCCCAGTGATTACCCTGAGGTATCAAAACTTCCGGCTTTCAGTCGGCCAGACTACGATCCTCGATGGCATCGACTTGGAGCTGTCAGGACCTGGTGTAGTCGCACTGCTCGGTCCTTCGGGCGTCGGCAAGAGTTCGCTGCTCCGCGCCACTCAACGCCTGATCGAGCATGGCTGCGACGGGTGGAGCCGCTCTGGCGACGTTCTTTTCAATGGCCAGACCGTATTCGGCTCCGCCTTGTCGAAACAGCAACTCGCTCGCCGCATCGGTTTCATTCATCAGAAGCCGCGCATGCTCGCGGGCTCGGTGTTGGCAAACGTGGAGTTTGCCCTCAAGCATACCACCACGCTAAAAGGCAACGCAATTCGCCGGCGGGCCGAAGAAGCGCTCGAACAGGTGGGACTCACCTGGGAGCTGGCCAGCATCGACCTTGCCGCATGGAAACTTTCCGGCGGCCAGGCGCAGCGCCTCGCGATCGCGCGCGCCATCGCCTTGCAGCCGGACGTGCTCCTGATGGATGAACCCACTTCGGCGCTCGATCCCCTCAAGAGGCAGCAGGTGGAGGAGATTATTCGCGTGCAGGCGCGCACTCGGCTGATCGTGATCGTGACGCACGAAGTTCATCTCGCCGAACGTCTGGCCGATTTCGCCGCGTTCATGTTTCGCCAGCACGGCGGCGCCCGCATTTTTGAAGCTGGACCCGCCGCAGAAGTGTTGCGCGATCCCGCCGAGATGGCGGTTCAGGAATTCGTGCGCACTGGGCGCGCAGGACGTGAGCCGACGCCTGCCACTGTCCCAGTCCGCAGGGCCTCGGACGAATTGGAGACGGCCGCCCCCGCGACCCCCTTCGGCCTGCGCTTGTTGCAGCGCGTGTATCTTTTCGTCTGCGGCGAGAACACCAGCCGATCCCCCGTCGCACAGGCGATCTGCACCAGCGAGGTCGCGCGTCTCTTAGAGTTCCAGCCCGGCGAAGGAAAGCCGAAGTTCGAAGCGCTAAGCGCCGGGCTTTCTGTTTCCGCCAGTCGTCCGATCTCGGCCAAGGCCGTCAACGCATTGCGTGAACTCGGGTGCGAGCCTCAACCCCACGTTTCGTGCGAAGTCACCCAGGAACTTGTCGAGCGTGCCGATGCCATCTATTGCATGACCGACCAGCAGTGCCGGGAACTCGCGCTGCGCTTTCCCGCCGCTACCTGGAAGCTCCAGCGGCTCGATCCAGTCGGCAACGTCGAAGACTCCCGCACCTCGGAGCCCGCCGATTTTCTTCGGGTCGCCACCCGCATTCGCGACCTTGTCCGCTGGCGTCTGGAAAGCCAGTTTCGCTTTCCGCTAGCGGAATAGCGACGCTCAGAGCAAGACGATCACGATCGACGCATCATCGCTTTGAATTCCGCTCCGTTTGTGTGCTAGAATGACTGCTTTCCTGCTTGTCAGTCGTGGAATTGCCTCAATTCGCGCGAACCAACGTTTTTCCCTCGTAAACACGATTTGTTTTGAAACGAAAAACGACGCTTTGAAATCAATGATTTCGCAATCCTAAGTCTGGCGCGTCTGCCAATTTCGCCACCCTGGCTTACTCATGTTTTCCTAGGTAAACGGTCCGGCGTCAATCAACGGGTCGGCGTTTCGGCGAGCATTTCGAACGCCTCCGCCGTGCTGGCGCAAGTGCGGATGTAAACTTCGGTCCCGTAGTGGAAAAACGACAGGATCTGCAATCCAATGTCGCGGGTTGGGTCCGGGATGATCCGGATGACATCCGCCACGCCGGCGGCGTTGCAGATTTCCATGATGTTCGAGATCAGCGGCGAACAGGCTATCTCCATCGTTTGCAGCTCGGTGAGGTCGACGATCAACCGGAACCCCGGCTCCAGAATCGTTAACGCCAGCCGGACTTCCTCGGCGCACAGCCGGGTTTCATCCGGCGTCACCCGGCCGCCATACGAAATCGTGAGCGCGTTTCGCGATTGATCGAGCTTAACGCTGAACATTTTCTCGCCGCCCCCCTTTATTTCGCCCCGCGCAACGACCGCCCGACAAGACAGGCGTAACCGGCGATCATGAGCATTGTCGCAAACACAACCAGATATTCCATAGTAGTCTCCTTTCGCGAGTCAGTTTCGATTTTTCGTGAGCGCTCCGCTCACCGCCGCTTGGCTTTCGCTGTGCGGAAATTGCCGGGTGTTCGCGCTTCAAACGAAGGCCTGGCTTTACCACTCAGGGTGTCTGAGGCACTCCCAGATGATGACGAGATAAAGTGCCGCCAGGGCGACTGGGCCGATGATGACGAGATAATTCATAACGCTCCTTGTAAGGATAGGATAGGGAGGCGCCGAAGGTCGCGCCTATCACCGCTTGGGTTTGGCTGTGCAGGAATTGTGCGCGAGAAATCGTTGTCGGACCGCGGGCACGACAAGAAACGACCAAGGATTCGCAAGCGCGGAAGAGCCCGAGGCCGCGATTCGGCGCAAGGTCTTGCCATGACAGCAACCAC
>JBAPMH010000026.1:0-18749 GCA_049278515.1 Chthoniobacterales bacterium | reverse complement strand
GTCCAGCGATTCTCCGCGAGTTGCGCGACCCCGACAATGAAAGTGCGTGGACCACGGCGACGACCCCTTTGCCGGCCGACCTGCCCGGCGATGACACGGGGCTATACGCTTCGTTTCTTCTAATCCGAGGCGACACTGATCGGCTCCTCATCTTTCGCGATAATTCCGTGCAGGAAGCGCCGATCGGGGCTGATGGCGCCGTGGGTGCCATCAGCCCCGGTGTCCCTAAAGAGCTGAGCACGCTCGTTCCGGCGGATATTTGGAGGCAGAGCCGAACCCTCACCTCCGGTGCGCGTTATGTGTTGGAAATGCTATTGCACGATCAAGGCGGCACAACATTTCAATGCACCGGCTATGTCCTCCGCGATGTAGTGGATCTCAAGACTTACGCCGTGGACGCGGACGCTTTCCCCGCCGACGGCGGAGGTGCAATTGAAGAAGCGCCGAGTGCCCCAAACCTCATCGTCGTGCCATTAGCCGGCAATGCACCCGACCTGTTTCGCTGCGTAACGATCGGAAAGGCCTCCGGCTCGGTCCAGTCGGTCACACTGGTCCGAGACCCGGCATCGGGCGTGTTCAATGTGAAGCAGAAGGTTCAAGTTGGCCAGGTGCCAGCCACCTCGGCCTCCGGACCATCCCCTGGCTATCAGGTTCATGTCCACGAAGCGACGCCGGGCCAGGTGGTGGTGGTGATGCTCAACCTTCCGGGCTTGATCAGCATCGGCGGCGCTTACGACCCGACTTCAGGTGGGGACATCACGTGGGGATCCCCTTGGAACGCAGAGTTGCCAAACTTTCAGGTTCCACCCCAGTGGGTCTCCCCCAGCAACTCCCCTATGTTAGAGGGCATCTGGAACGCGTCAGCGGGTGCGATCGAGTTCCTTCTTTCTGGAATGGTTGGTCGGGACGAAATCTGGAACTTTTCCTTGCAGCCGGGATCAAGCATCACCGAACCGGCGCCGGTTGGACTGAATCGAACTGTCGTAAACATATTTCCCGCCGAACTGCCGACTTTTCTCGTCCGTAATAATCTCTCGAACGGCTGGGAGATCTGGACCCGAAACGAGGCCGGCGATTATGACATCGAGGCGTTAAATGCGGATTCCGAAGACGCAGCTCCAAGCGAGAACATCGGTTACCGCGTCGGCATCACCCTGACGCAGGATGGCCTGCCCCTCACAGGAGCGGACATCGGCCTGACCGCTTCTCGACTGGCGCCCGCACTGTCCGGCGGGCGGATGGCAGTCATCCCCACGCGCAAACCTCTGGCCCTGCAAACGGACGAGAACGGCCAGGTCTGGATCACGCTGCTCCAGGAAAGCAGCCTGAGCTTTCCCAAGCTCTTCGTAACCTGCCCGCTGTTTGAGAATCCTCTGGAACTCGAAGTGGATGCCGAAATCCAGAACTACCTGACTAAGGTTACGGATGCCGACCTGGCCGGCGCGACCGATCCCCGGACCGGCCAGTCCGTGCTCAAGAGTGCGGACTCGGCGCCGGATGTTGGCAAGAGTATTCGGGCAGCAATGACGCTGATCCCGGCGGCGGTGGCTTCATCTCCCTCCGCGATCAAGGTGGTGTCGAGCTGTCCCTACTACTGGCGCGCTACTCCCGTGGAAAAATTGGGAATCCGACAGCCGATTTCTTCGGCGGGCGCGCCCTCCTGGGTCCTCGATGCCTCGGACGGGACGCCCCGCTTCCGCCAGTTGGAACACGCCGAAGCCGCCGCCATAATCGCGGAACTTTGTGCGGCTCATCCATCGGTGCTAACCGCGAAGCGTCCGTCCGGCATCCAACCCATGGGCTTTTTCGACGATTTTACCGACTGGGTGGGGGATATGGCGTCTTTGGTGTGGGACAGCCTGGTTCAAGTTTCCAAAGTCGTCGTGGACGGGGTCAACATCACGGTAAAGCTCTTCATTGACGGCGCGCACTTCGTTTACAATGGCGTTTTGGATACGATCGAACGGGTGCTGGACGCCGTGGCGTTCGTCTTGAACGCGGCCGGCGAGGCGCTGGGAACGGCGGTCGGCTGGCTCCTGGAACAGCTCGGATTCCTTTTTGATTGGAAGGCGCTCAAGCAGAAGCGGGATGAGCTCCGCGATGCGGTGCGAAGCGGCCTGGCCTTAGTGACTCAGCAGTTGCCCGATCCGGCCATCTTGGCGAGTTCTTTCGGCGCCACCCTGGACGGCGCTAAGAACGACGTCATAACGGCCCTCAACAATCTTCGGTCCACCCCGCTGGGAGAGCAAAGTTTCGGTTCCATTACCGGGTCGGTCCCTTCCCTGTCGAGCATGCTGATGATGGGAGACAGCACGATCATGCCGCAGGCAACGTGGCTCCTCGACAAAGTGACCGGTGCCTTGGAGCGCCTCTTCCCATTGCCGCCGATGCCTGTGATCGCCGGCCTCGATTTGGCGATGACAACGTATGGCAGTGTCGCTACCACGGTCAGTAACGGAATGGCAACTACGCTCGCCGGACTCACGAATCTGGTCGATTCCTGGATCCAAAATGCAACTCTATTCAGCAGTAGTAGCCTGGATGCGCTCATCGATATCCTGACCGGCCTTGTCTCCGCGCTCTTCGATATCATCAAGGCGATCGTCACTGCCGCAGGCGACGTGATGCACCTCCTTTGGGCGAGTCCGACCGCCATAGTCGATTGGCTCGATTCGCCCCTGCAAATCCCGTTCTTCAGCGGTTTTTACAAGGGCCTGACCGGTAATAAATTCAGCCTGTTCGACGCCATGTGCCTCAGTGCCGCAGTTATCGCCACATCGTTAGGCTCGGTGACCGGACACCGCGCCGCTGCCATGGCGGATGAGTCTGGCGGTGACCTTTCCTGGCGCGGTAACATGGAAACGTTCATGTTTTTGGGCTGCTTTACCGAGACGATCTCCGCGTTCAACAATGCCGCGGCTCCCAATGCCACCATGCTTTCCTCGGTGCTCAATTTGGTGCCGACCGTAGGAGCGATCGCCTGCGGGATGCCAGGCCTTGGCGCGCCTGGATCGCCCGACATGCTCGAAGCCGTTATCGTAAGTAGCGTGCTTGGTGCCGTCGCCGTCGTGCTCGCGGTCTCGCCAGCTGCGAGAGGCGCTGCGAAGAACGCCGCAGGGGATGTGGCCCTGGTTGGGACGCATATCTATCAGAGTGTAAAAATCCTTTCTGCCTCGGGGGGGGCTGCCGGGGCTTTTGATGCGCTCGGCCTCGTAAAAACCACGGCCGCCGGCGGCCTCCGCCTATACGTCCTAGCCAAGGGAGCCGTCGATCCAAAACTGGCGCTCGTCTATGCGGCCCTCCAGGGAACGCTCTCCAGTGCGCAACTGGGATTGACGATCGCGCAGAACTAGAAGTTCACCATCGACCCTGGGTCCGCATCGAACCAAGGGAGAACAGAGCTTTCGGCAACGGCTGGCGGCTACCCCTCGACGACGTCGTCAGGCAGCTCGTTGCTGGACGAGCCGGTTTTCGGGAAATGTTTCGCCAGCAGAGCCCCGGTCGCCGTGATCGCTTCCACCAGCGCCTCCGTGAATTCTTCCCGGAGAAAATGCTCCCGCATTCGAGAAACCAATTCCTGCCAGAATTGTTCGCCGCATCTTTCATGAACGCCTTCGTCGCCGATCACCGCGAATTTCTGGGCGCGCGGCGCGACGAAAATCAGGACCGCGTTGCGCTCCCGGGTCTTCTGCATCCCCAGCTGGATGAATTTCTTCTGCGCCCGCGCGAGGGCGTCCTCTTCAAAGTGACCGCGTTGGAGGAAGACGCGGATCTGCCCGGACGACTTCGCTTCGGCCGCCTTGATCGCGTTCCCGATCCGATCGTGTTCGAGCTCGCGGAGAAATCGGTGGGTTCGCATGATGAAATTACCAGCTCGACCCGGCG
Organism: Chthoniobacterales bacterium; assembly: GCA_049278515.1. Taxonomy (GTDB): domain Bacteria; phylum Verrucomicrobiota; class Verrucomicrobiia; order Chthoniobacterales; family UBA10450; genus AV80. The sequence goes on along the minus strand of JBAPMH010000026.1, from coordinate 14,864 downwards.
CCTCCGCCGCCAAAGCTGCCTCCGCCCCCGCTGAATCCGCTAAAGCCGCCGCCGGAAGAGGAAGAGCCGCCGCTCGACCAGCCGCCGCCGCTGCCCCAGCCACTGCTAATGAACGGTCCGCCGAAGCCGGTATAGCCATACCCGCCTCGCCGCCGCCCGAATCGGATGATCGTTAAGATGATGATGAGCAGGATGATGAAGCCGAGCGGCCCGCAGCCACTCGAGGCATTCGAACGGCTTTTCTCGCGCACCGTCGCGCCATCACCCTTGTACTCGCCGCGAATCGCCTTCAGGATCAGGTCGACGCCTTCTTCCAATCCGCCGGCGTAATCTCCCGTTTTGAATCGGGGCTTAATGTGGCGCTCGGTGATGTCGAAGGCCGTAATATCGGGCAAGGCGCCCTCAAGGCCGTAGCCAACCTGGATAAACATCTTCCGATCGTCGATAAAGACGAAGAGCACCGCGCCGTTCCGTTTGTCCGCCTGCCCGACCTTCCACGATTCGGCGATCCGGTAGGTGTAATCCGCGATGTCGGAATCGGTCTCCATTTTGCGGAACACCGCCACGAGCACCTGGTTCGACGATTCCCGCTCGAACTGGGCGAGCTTTTCGTTAAGGACAAGAGCCTTCTCCTTCGAGACGACGTTCGCGTAGTCGTTGAAATATCCGGCCGGCTTCGGAGGAATGACTTCGGCCGAAACTGCTGGATTTACGAAGCCGCTCAGGAAGATGAGCACCGCCACTACAAGGCGCGGCCGAAGAAATCCCAAACCCCAAATCCCAAATCCCAAGGAATCTCCAAGCACTAAGCTCCGAGAGCGGTCGCGCATGACAGGATTGAGATTTTGAATTTGGATCTTGTTTGGGTTTTGGTGATTGGGATTTGAATTTTCCCCGCCTACGGCGTAGCCCTCGGCGCGGCGTTCGGTTTATTGAAATCGAATTTCACTTCCGGCGCCTTTTCCGCACCCGGAGCGGCGGTGAAGAACGGCCGTTCTTTGAAGCCAAACATCTTGTTCAACATGTTGGTCGGAAAGGTCGCGAGAGCCGTGTTGTACGCCTGCACTGCGGTATTGAAATTGTTTCGCTCCACCGAAATCCGGTTCTCGGTCCCTTCGAGCTGCCTCTGAAGGTCCTGGAACGCCTGGGTCGCCTTAAGCTCGGGATAATTTTCGCTCACCACCAGGAGACGGGACAACGCCGTGCTCAATTGCCCCTGGGCCTGCTGGAACTTTTCGAGCTCGGCAGCGTCGGTCGGCGCCTTGGTCGGATCGAGCTTCACCTGGCCGACGCTCGCCCGGGCGTTCGTGACCTCCGTCAGGGTCGACTTCTCGAAGTTCGCCGCGCCCTGCACGGTGCTGACAAGATTTGGGATCAGGTCGGCCCGGCGTTGATAAACCGATTGAACATCGGCCCACTTCTTATTCACCGTCTGCTCGAGGGTGACGAGATTATTGTAAGTCCCGCAACCACTGAAGCTGAAGAGCAGGACGGTGAACAGGATTCTTCCGAAAACAGAGGCGTGTTTTTTCATAGGTCGGGATTGCGTGGACAGCGGCGCGGGAGAAGCGTCGCTAAACTGAAATCGTAAGTCAATCCTGCGCGGGCTCTTGCGCCGGGGGAGGCTCGGTGGCGGCAACGTCGGCCTGGGCAGGCGTGTCTTTGCGCGGTGCGGTGGGAAGGTAGCGCGTGCGAAGTTCCTCCGCGTTTGGGAGTTCATCGAGATCGCGCAGACCAAAATGCTCGAGGAAAAATTGGGTGGTCTCGTAGAGGAGCGGCCGCCCCGGTACGTCGGCGCGGCCGGAAATCTTCACGAGGCAGCGTTCCATCAGATTCTGGAGGACACCATACACGGCGACGCCCCGAACCGCTTCGACGTCCGCCCGGGTAATTGGCTGGCGGTAGGAAATGATGGCCAGCGTTTCCAGCGAAGGCGGCGTCAGGCGAGCCGGTTTAACGGCGGGAAATAATTGCCGGACCCAGGGCGCATAAGCGGGATCGCTCGCCAACTGCCAGCCCTCCGCTTTTTCCGCAAGCTGGAAGGCGCGGCCCTGCTCGATGTAGCCGAGTCTAAGTTCCTCGAGCGTCGCCGCCACCTGGGCCTCGGTCGTCTTGGCGAACTCGTTCAGGACGAGCTCGTCTTCCCCGCCCGCGCCTTTTACGGCGGTCATTAGCTCACGCGTCGTCAGCGGCTTTTGCGCGGCGAAAAGGAGGGCTTCGATAACCTGGCTGAGATTCATAGGACTTACACGACTTATACGGTCTCTTCCCCTATCGCGCTTTGAATCGCTTCCGCGATCATGTTTGCCTGGCGATCTATTTGCTCGAGCTCGCGGCCTTCGATCAAAAGCCGGATCTTCGGCTCCGTCCCCGAGTAACGCAGCAGCACCCGCCCCTGCCCGGAAAGTTCCTTCTCCGCATCGCCCACCAGCTTCATCACGGCGGGCAACTCTTCCAGCGGCCGTTTTTCCTTCACCTTCAGGTTCCGCTGCGCCTGCGGGTACTTCTTGAGACATTGCTTGAGCTCGCTCAACGGCTTGCCCGTTGCCTTCATGATCCGTAACACCTGCAGCGCGCTGATGATTCCATCGCCCGTCGTCGTGAAATCGCGAAAGATCATGTGGCCGCTTTGCTCACCCCCGAGATTCAGGTTCCGCTCGACCATCTCCTCGATCACATAACGATCGCCGACCTTCGCGCGAATTACTTTCCCACCCCGCGAAGCAAGCGCTTCATCCAATCCGAAATTGCTCATGACCGTCGCGACGAGCGTTTGTTCCCGAAGCCGGCCGGACTCCAAGAGGTCGACCGCCGCGATCGCCAGAATCTCGTCGCCGTCCACCAGCTCGCCCTTTTCGTCGCAGAGCAAAGCACGGTCCGCATCGCCATCGTGGGTAATGCCAATTTGAGCGCCGCTTTCCCTGACCACGCGCTGAATTTCAGACGGAAACGTGCTCCCGCATTCGGCGTTGATATTGGTCCCACTGGGCTCGTCGTGCACAACCGTGAGGTCGGCGCCGAGCTCACGCAAAATGCAGGGCGTCGATTTGTAGGCGGCGCCGTTCGCCACATCCACCGCCACTCGCATTTTTTCGAGGGACATTCCGCGGGGGAAACTGGCCTTGGCGAACTCGACATAACGGCCGAGCGCATCGTCGATCCGCCGGGCTCGCCCGATTTTCCCCGCCGTCGGCCGGATGGAATCGATCTCGCCGCTGAAGACGAGATCTTCAATCTGCTGCTCGATCTGATCGTCGAGTTTGTAGCCGTCGAGGCGGAAGAATTTGATGCCGTTGTCTTCGTAAGGATTGTGCGACGCGGAAAGGACGATGCCCGCATCCGCGCGGAGCGAGCGGGTGATGTAAGCGACCCCGGGAGTCGGTAGCGGCCCGATCAGGAGCACATCCACGCCGAGCGAAGTGATACCGGCCACGAGCGCGTTCTCGAGCATATAGCCGGAGAGCCGGGTGTCTTTGCCGAGAACAATTTTGGGACGCGCGCCGGCCGGATGTTCGCGCGGGTTGAGCTTGGTGAAAATGTGAGCGGCCGCCCGGCCGAGCTTGAGTGCGGTTTCCGCAGTGACGGGCTCGACGTTGGCGACGCCGCGCACCCCGTCGGTTCCAAAGATTTTCTTCACTTGCGCCACGTGGGTCACATTAAACGGGAAATTTCGGGCGGCATCAAGGAACGGCGGTTTGAAACCGCCGATTTGTTTTGTCGGCGATTGCAAATCGCCGCTCCTTGGTTTTGAACCCGCACGCTAGAGAGATTCTCCCGCCGCCTTCAGCTCGTTAATCTTCCGATGCAAGGTCCTTCGGCTGATGCCGAGCTTCCTGGCGGCCTTGGTAATGTTGCCGTTCGTGGTCGCGAGGGCCTGCATGATGAGCCGCTTCTCGGTTTCATGCAGATCGAGCGCGCTCGATTTTTCGCCAAACGCTTTCGCTGGAGTGACGCCTCCCGGCAACGCGACGCCCGTGGCCGCGCGGACGTTTGACGGAAGATCGCGCACCGTCAGTTTCGAGCCGCGCGCCATTACGACCCCGTGCTCAATCGCGGTCCGAAGTTCCCGGACATTCCCCGGCCAGCCATAAACCAGGAGCGCATTCATGGCGTCGGCGGTGAGCTCGAGGAGTGGTTTCTCATTCACCTTGCAGAAATGCCGCAAAAAGGTTCGAACCAGGAGCGGGATGTCTTCCTTCCGCTCGCGCAACGGCGGCATCGTGAGATGGACGACGTTCAGGCGGAAATAGAGATCGTCCCGGAATTTTCCCTCGGCCACGAGCTTCTCGAGGTTCTTGTTCGTCGCTGCGATCAGGCGAACGTCCGCGCGCAAAGTCTGGTTCCCTCCCACCCGTTCGAAGGCGCGTTCTTCGCTGATCACCCTGAGCAATTTCACCTGGGTGCTCGCATCGATCTCGCCGATCTCGTCGAGGAAAATCGTACCGCCGTTCGCCTGTTCGAATCGTCCAATCCGGCGTTCGTGCGCGCCCGTGAAGGCGCCGCGTTCGTGCCCGAAGAGCTCGCTTTCGAGGAGCTGCGGCGAAAGGGCTGCGCAATGCACCGTGACAAACTTCGCCTTGTTGCGGCGGCTCAGGTTATGGATCGCGTGGGCCGCCAATTCCTTCCCGGTCCCGCTTTCGCCTTCAATCAAAACATTCGCCGATGAGGGCGCGACCTGTCGGATCGTGTCGAGCACTTCATGCAGCACCGGCGATTCGCCGACGATGTTTTCGAGCCCATAACGTTCGTCCACCTGCTGCCGGAGCGTCCGGTTTTCCTGCTCCATCTTCCGCGTGGCCAGGGCCCGCGCGATCAGCATCTCCACCTTGTCCAGGTTGAGCGGCTTCGTCACGAAATCGTAGGCGCCGCGTTTCATCGCCTCCACCGCGGTATCGACCGATCCGTAGGCGGTCATCATGATGCAGACCGGCGGATGCGGCAGCTTCAACGCGCGTTCGATCAGCACCATTCCGTCATCTCCACCAAGCCGGAGATCGGTGATCAGCAGATCAATCGGCTCGCGCTCGAGGACATCCATCGCGCCGCGAATGTCCTCCGCCACATAGGTATCGTATTCGTCCTCGAGCAAACGCCGCAACCCGTCTCGCGTATGCTTTTCGTCATCGACGATGAGAATGGTGGGCTGCAAATTCATTTAGCGAATTAACGAATTAGTGACTTAGCGATTTTACTATCTCCCAATCGTTAATTCATTCAGTCGCTAATTCGTTAATTACTTAGCGCACCACTGATCGACCCAATCGCTCACCGTCTTCCACCAGAGCCGCGAGTTCTGCGGCTTCAGGACCCAGTGGCCTTCATCGGGGAAATACAACATTTTCGAGGGCACCTTCAATCGTTGCAGAGTGGTGAAGAGCTGGAAGCCTTCGGAAACATCGAGCCGGAAATCAAGCTGGCCGTGCACCACCAGCGTCGGTGTCTTCATTTTCTCGGCGAACAGGTGCGGCGAAAATTTCCGGTAAAGCTCGCGGTTCTTCCAGGGCGGGCCTTTGAATTCCCATTCGTTAAACCAGAGCTCGTCCGTGGTGCCGTAGGCCGATTCCGTGTTGAAGACGCCATCGTGCGAGACGATGCATTTGAAGCGGTCGGTGTGACCGAGGATCCAGTTTGCCATGTAACCGCCGTAACTCGCGCCCAGCGCGGCCTCGCGGTTTTTGTCGATGAACGGGTACGTTTTCTCGACGTAATCGAGCCCCTTCATTAAATCTTCGTACGGTTTGCCGCCCCAATCGCCGCTGATCGAGTCGGTGAATTTCTGGCCGTAGCCGGTTGAGCCATGGAAATTGATCGCGACGACGACGTAACCGCTGGCGGCGAAGAGTTCCTCGTTCCAGCGGTACGACCACGAGTTTCCCCACGAGCCCTGCGGGCCGCCGTGGACCAAAAACTTCAGCGGATATTTTTTCGACGTCTCGAATCGCGGCGGCTTGATCAGGAAGCCCTCAACGTCCTCGTTGTCCGCGCCCTTGAAGGTGAAGGATTCCAGGGGCGGCATGTCAATTTGCGACAGAAGCGCCTGGTTCATGTGGGTCACGGCGATGGGAGCCAGATTGTTGGTCTTTGGCTTTTCGGCAACGTCGAGGCGGGCGATCTCGCTTGGCGCTCTGACGGACACCTGACTGAAAAACAGCGAATTGCCGTCCTTCGAAAAAGCAAGGTCGTCAGCATGAAGACGCGCGACTTGCTCTGGCGGTTTACCATCCAGGAGCAGCACCCAGATGGGGGATTCGCCATGATCCTCCGCGGTAAAGAGGATCGCCTTTGAGTCGGGGTTCCACGCGAGGCTGCCGACTGATCGGTCAAAATCAGCCGTCGCGTTCCGGGTCTGTCCGGACTTGCGGTCGTAAATCAGGAGCGATTCCTTGTCGGCTTCGAACCCGGCCCGGGCCATGGAGCGCCAGGCAAGCTGATTCCCGTCCGGCGAATAAACCGGCGTGTTGTCGTTGCCGGGGCTGGTCGAGATTTTCTTTGGCGTTCCGCCGGCCATCGGGACGAGAAAAATCTCGTTGTTCGTGCTGATCGCTTCGACCTCATCGATGTTGCTCGTGTAAGCGAGCTCCTGGCTGTCCGGCGAAACGGCATACATGTCCTGGCCGCCAAGATTGAACGGCGGCACATCGTGATCGCCCGGGGTGAGATCGCGCGCGGGTGTAGTGGCGGCTGTCTCAGCCGCGGGTGAGACACCCGCCTCTACATTTTGCACGAACAAATGGCTCCGTTTGTTCTCCGTGTAGGAAGTCCAATGCCGGTAAAGAAGCTTCGTGAAGATCTTCGCTTTTACCTTGCTCTTGCCCAGCTCGTCGTCGCGCTTCTTGTTTTCGGCGTCATCTTTCGCGTCGGGGTAAACCGAGGAAAGAAACACGATGCTCTTCCCGTCGGGCGTCCAGCTCGCACCGTCCGCCCCGGTGGAAATATTCGTCACCTGATGCGGCTGGCCGTCGAGTCCGCCACTTTCCGCGGTAAAGTTGCACATCCAGATTTGGGTCGGATCGGTCGCCTTCGACGTCCAGATCAGCCGTTTGCCATCCGGGGAAAACCGGGGCCGCTCTTCGTGATTCGCCGTCTGATTTAACCGGCGCGCTTCACCGCCCGCCGCCAGCACGATCCAGAGATGCGAGATCTTCGTGTTGGCTTCGAGGTCGACATCGACCGCATCGAACACCACCCATTTTCCATCCGGCGACGGCACGGGCCCGCCGACGCGCTTCAGTTTCATCATGTCCTCGAAAGTGAACGGACGCTTTGCTATCGTGGTCGCATTCGTGCTCGTGGTCGTGCTCGGACCGGGCGACTGCGCGAAAAGAGTTCCAGCTAGTGCCAGACAAACCGTCAGTATTTTCCAGTGCATATTTTTTCCTCCGCTGAGTGCGCAAACTCCCGCCGTACGCGCGCGCGCGCAAATAGGTAGGCCAATTGGTAGGGCGAGACGCTGTCGAGCCGGGCTGTAGGGCGTCTGTGTCAGACGCCATCGCGGCGTTTCACAGAAACGCCCTGCCAGGGCAGCTCACATCAATCGCAGGACGTTATTGCCCAGCATCGCCCCGTTGTAGACGAAATAAAATACAGCGAAGGCCGAGTGATACCTCACCGATCTCGTGAAAGCCGCGATCAGACCGAGCGTAATAAACATCGCCATCGAGATGAAGTAGAGCAGGCCCAACGAGTGGAAGTGTTCCCAGCCTTTCAACGACGAGTCGACGAGGTCGATGACAAAGTTCCCGGCAATCAGGAGGAAGAACCCGCGCCGATGATCGAAGTAATGCTCGCGCCAGCTGCGGATCGGTTCGCCTTCCTGTTCATTCGGAAAAAGAAGCGCGGAGGCGAGATAGAGATTGATCGGCGCGACCAGGAGCCAGAGGACGAGGAAGAGCGTCCAATGCTCAATCGCGCGCCAGCGATATTGAACCCACCAGGAAATGATGACCGTCATGAGCGTGTTCACCATCCAAAAAGCGTGCACCCAATAGCCGGGCGTCCGCTTCCAGGTCTGGATCAGTTGCCCGAGACCACCGACCAGGCGCGCGACGGCGAGACCGGCCACAATCGAAGTAAGGACGCAAACGTATTCGAACGGCTCCATGGCACCTTCGCTTTACCGAAGCGCGCAGCCTTCTGTCGAGGCGCTTCCTATTTGGAACGCCATCAGATAGAAGAATGACCTCCAGCCACCAGGTCTCTTATCTATGAAACACTTCCTCGGTCTCACCCTGCTCTTCGCTTCCACTGCTCTTGCTGCTCCGTCGGGCAAGATCACGATTGTTAACGGAACCGCGATCGATCCCGGCACCGGCAAGACCATTCCGAACGCTGTTATCTCGATCGAGCACGATCGGATCACTGCGATCAGCGACGGCGGCGCCGAAAATTCCAAAGAAGGCGACCGGGTCATCGACGCGAAAGGCGAGTTCATCCTGCCCGGCTACATCGATACGCACGTCCATTTCTTCCAATCCGGCGGTCTCTTCACCCGGCCCGATGCCGTCGATCTGAACAGCGTCCGGCCCTACAAGGATGAAATCGCGATGATCAAGAAGAACCTGCCCGATACCTTCAGGCGGTACCTGCGGAGCGGGATTACCTCGGTGGTCGATATCGGCGGGCCGATCTGGAATTTCGAGATGCGAAAAATCGCGAGCTCGACCGAAGCAGCTCCGCGAGTCGCCGCCGCCGGCCCGCTTATTTCGAGTGTGTCGCGATCCCAACTTGATCTGGGCGATCCGCCGATCGTGAAGATCGACACGCCGGAGCAGGGCCGGGAAATGGTCCGCAAGCTGGCCGCGCAAAAGCCCGACTACATCAAGATCTGGTACATCGTCTCCTCTACCGCCAGTGCTCCCTCGCCGTCGCCCGGCACCGCTCCATCACCCGCCACCCGCCCGAGCGACGTCGAAGCCGCCGCCGTCTTTCGCCCCATCGTTCATGCCGTGATCGAAGAAAGCCACCGGCTCAAGCTCCGCGTGGCGGTGCATGCCACCGAGCTCGAAGCCGCGCGCGCCTCGGTCGAAGAAGGAGCCGACCTTCTCGTCCACAGCGTTACTGACAAACCGGTCGACGAAGCGTTCGTGAAACTTCTGAAAGAGAAAGGCACTATCCTCACCCCGACGCTCGTGGTCTTCGAGCGCTACGGCCGGACGTTTGCGAACAAACTGGATCTGACGCCGGAAGAGAAAGCGTGGGGCAACCCGGAAGTGATCGCGTCGCTCGACGTCACCAAACTGCCGCCGGACAAAGCTCCCGACCGGATCAAGAAGGCGACGGAGAATTCGCAGGCAGTCCTCGACAGCATTCAAAAGACCTACGACATCGCCCTGAAGAATCTCAAGACCCTCGAAGACGCCGGCGTGACGATTGCCACCGGGACCGATGCCGGAAACATCGGCACCATCCACGGCCCGGCAATCTTCCGCGAGTTCCAGCTCATGAAGCAAGCTGGCCTCAGCCCGATGCAAATCCTTCAATGCACCACTGCAAATGCCGCGAAAGTTTTCGGTGGCGACACCGGTGCGAAGATCGGCTCGCTCAAACCGGGCAACTTCGCCGATCTGGTCATCCTGAAATCGAATCCCGTCGAAGACATCAAACACGCCTCGGACATTGAAACCGTGATCAAGAACGGCGTGGTCTATCCGGCCGCTTCAATCCTGCCCTGAGCTCTTGTTCCCCGGGTCGACTACGATCCAAGGACGAAACTGTTGCCTTCGCTGTCCTTGAAGATCGCGAAGGAGCCCCAGGGCTCTTTCTTCGGCGGGCCGTTGAACTCCACGCCGCGCGCCTTCAACTCCTCATAGCTCTTGTCGATGTCGTCGCACGCGTACGAAACATTCATAAAGGTGCCGATCCGTTTCTCTTCGCCTTCCGCCGTGAAGAGCACCACCCGCGTCTCGGCTTTCGGCACCCGCAGCTCGATCCAGCGCTGTTTGTCATCGAACGGCTGGTCCGTGATGATCGTGAACCCGAGTTTCTCCGTATAAAAATCCAGGGCCCGGTTCTGGTCGGCGACTGGGATACTGACGAATTTGATTTGTTTGATCATGGCGAGCCGACGTTAAGTCTGCCTCGTCGCGAACGTCCAGCCACAGACTGCGTTTCACCTCCGAAACTGCTGTCCGTTTATCGGTATAGCGGTCGAGCAGCGTTTTGGAAAGGGTGACAACGGGGGGGCCGCGAGCTCTGAAGGCTCCGGTATGGCCAGGAAGCCGCAGCCGCAGCATCGACGGTGCCAGACGTCGCAGCGGTCACGAGTTTGATTGAGGGCCTAAAAATCGGAGAACTGCGGCCCCCGTTCGTTAGGCAAGGCGGACGAAAGGCCGGAACGAGGTCGGGCTGCGAATTATCTTATATGGGTAAGTTCCCGATTGCCCTACTGGTTACAGTTTCTCAATTATTCGTAATTGGTTGGATTCGGGCAGATGAACAGGTCCGTCAGATTCAGGAAGAACTCCTGAAACGGCATCTGTTTTTTGGTAATGCGGATGGCGTATTGACTCCGGCCCTCGTCACTGCGCTCTCCCGTTACCAGAATAAGAAAGGATTCCCGGTCACCGGCCTTCTCGATTCACAGACCTGCGCCTCCTTGGGCATTCCCGATATCAATCCGCGCGTTCCACCGACACCTTTCGTTGTCGTGCAGACAGGCGATGTGCGCGGGATGAACGGCGAGTTGCTTCCGAACTCAATGCCGCTCTTTGTCTGGACCGATGCTATTTCTCGCGTTGATGCCCAACCAATTGATAACCCCAGCAGCGCCGCTCCCCTGGCGAAAAAGCCGGAGAAGGACTCTCAATCCGCAGGAAAAAGCGTGAAATCGCAAGCCCGCACCTCAGGCCGCCGAGCGAAACCCCACCGCGAAACAAATCCGTTTGTGCTTGCGTATCAAACCGTTGACCACGCGTTGAAGGCGATGTTCAGCGATACTCCCGCCAATAAAAAACGCGCTCCCAGGAAGCGCGGTTGATCCGGCGGCGGACAACCTGTCTTTGGCTGCGGGACCGCGGAAGATTGTCCGTTTATCGGTATAGCGACCTATTTTCTTCTTCTTAATTCTTCCTTCTTCCTGCTTACTTTCAGCGTGCCTCGCTTCCGCGAAACCATCCCCATCGACGACTATGTCCTCGACGTTCTGATGCGCGATATCGTCGGCCACGATCGTCAGCCCGCCGCGTATCTCGTCTATCTTTATCTCCATGGGCAGGCCGTCCGCGCGAAATGGAAATCGGTCCCCGCCAGCCTCCGGGCCCTGGCAGTGGCGACCGGCCTTTCCAAGTGCGCCGTCCAGACCGCGCTCGAAAAGCTGCGCCGCCGTCAATTGATCAAGACGGCGAGCGACCATCCAACCGCCACTCCGCTGCATCAGGTGCAGCGGCCCTGGCGGCGTTGAAAGTGAAACCGAGCGGCCGGTTCCCGGCCGGGGAGCGGACGAGATTCTGCAGGGTGAATGGCACGAAATGGAGGGCGGGAGCTCTGCGACGCCGCGCCCGCGAAACTGAAAGCCTCGCCCGCGAAACCGCAAGCCTCGCAGAGCTCGGCCCTCCAATTAAGCCGAGCGCGCGGCCGCCAATTGCGCTTCGCGTTTTCGGATGACGTGCAAAGTCACGAGGGCGGCCAGGCCGCAGATCAGGGCGCCAATCGCCATGGTGGCAGGGGTGCCAATGAAGTCGGCCATGACGCCGGCCTCGAGGCTGCCGAGCGGAATCATTCCGCCGAAAATCAGCGCCCAGATTCCCATGACGCGGCCGCGCATTTCGTCGGGCACGATCGATTGCAGGACCGTGTTCGACGTCGAGAAATACAACACGATCCCGAAGGCGACGACCGCGAGAAGGACGACACCGAGATAGAGGTTCTTGTTGAAGGCGAAGAGGATGAGCGTGAGCGAAAAAATCCAGACGCCGCCGAGCGCCACGGCTCGCGTGGGAAGAATGTGGCCGGCGCTCGCGACGGTGAGCGCTCCGGCGAGCGCGCCGATCCCACTCCCGGCCATGAGCAAGCCGTAGCCATTCGCGCCGAGATGCAAAATATCGTGCGCGAAGGCCGGCAGAAGGACGGAATAAGACCAGCCGAAAATTCCCACGACGGTGAAGAGGGAGAGGATGGTGAGGACGCGCCGATGGCCCCAGACATAGCGGAAACCCTCGAGCGCCTGGCCGAGCGGACCGGCCTCGGTGTCGAGTTTCGCGGTCCTGTTCGGCAACCGCATCAGGAGAAGCCCGGCGATCACCGGGATAAAGCTGAGGCCATCGATGAAAAAGCACATCGCGATTCCCACGTGGGCCATGAGCAAACCTGCGATGGAGGGACCAACGATCCGGGCACAATTGAACGCGGAACTGTTGAGAGAAATCGCGTTCATCAAATCTTCGCGGCTGGTCATCTCGATTACGAACGATTGCCGGGCCGGCATATCGAACGCCATCGTGACACCGCCGAGCACGGCGAGGGCGATGATCTGCCATGGTTGCACGGCCTTCGTCCAGACGAGCGCGGCCATCGCCAGGGAGAGGAGCATCGAACAGATTTGGGTGGCGACGATGACGGAACGCTTCGGATAACGATCGGCGACCCAGCCGCCCCAGGTCGCGAAAAACAGCATCGGCGCCGAAGCGGCCGCGGCCACAACGCCGAGGAGGGCCTTCGACCCCGTGAGTTGATAGACGAGCCAGCCCTGGGCGGTGGTGGTCATCCAGGTGCCGGTGAAGGAGATGAGCTGGCCGGAAAAGTAGAGCCGAAAATTCCGGTGCTTGAAGGCGGAGAAAGTTTTCCGGAACGAAATGCCGCCGGTCGGCACCTGACGTGGCCGTCCGGTCATCTCTTCCGGGACACGCGTGGTGTTGGAGTGATGCGGGTCGAGAGCGGACATGGATGAGACCGGAGTGCGGAGAGCGGCCGTAACGGATGCGGAGCAACGGCCGGGCTTTCAAACCGGAAAGGAAGAACATCGGCAGAGAGCGCGACCGTTCAAATGGTAGGGACGGCGCGCTGCGCCGTCCGCGAGTTATTTTGGACGTAGAATCCTATATGTGAATGCCGCTGCGCCATTCCGGCCACAATCTGGCGCTCTGTGGCCCGAGAACAGCTTTTCTCCGTATCATGGGTTCGGGTGTCGGTAGAATGATTCGTGGCCGCGCGGCGATTTTCTGCTGCGTGATTGCGATCGGCTTTTTAGCGGCGCCAACCGGCCAGGCGCGCACGCCGCGGCATCGCAAACCAACGCCGTTTCAGGTCGTGCTCGAACCATTCCGGCTTACCCGGACGGTCGTTCACGCCGCGGCGGCGACCGCGGTAGCGCCGATCAAGCTCGCCTATTATTCGCCTCGCCGAATGAAACCGCGTCCGCCCCGCGCCGAGCGCGTTGTGGATTTGGAAGAAGAATCCATCAGACCAATCCGGGTAGCGTATCGGGCCTCGAACCCTACCCGCGATGTCGCCCCTGAGGAGCATGACGATGGCGAGCAGGACCAGGAACAGGATCAAAACGAGAGCGCGCGGATCGAAAGCCGCGGCGATCGTCCGATGGTGGCGGGAAGCCGGGCGGTGTTGCGAAACGGAATCGCTTATGCGCCGGCCCGCGCGCCGCAGAGCGTCAAGAACGCGATCTGGGCTGCCAATTCCATCCGGCGCAAACCGTATGTCTGGGGCGGCGGACACGGATCGTTCAATGACCGCGGCTACGATTGTTCCGGAACAGTCTCGTATGCGTTACATGGCGCTGGGGTGCTCGGTTCGCCGCTGCCCTCCAGCGATCTGATGCGGTACGGCGAACGCGGCCGCGGTCGGTGGATGACGATTTATTCCCGATCGGGTCACACCTTCGCTGTCATTGCCGGTTTGCGTCTCGACACCACCGACCTGGGGCGGGGCGGAGATGTCGGTCCCCGGTGGTACGCATACGGACGGGACACGGGCGGCTACGTCGCGCGCCATCCCGCGGCGCTCTGAGGACAATTGACCGCGGATTACCCGCCTCTGCCCACGGACGGGCTCTGCCGTGGCGAGCGCGGATTGCTCGGATGGGGAAGAGGATGGATCCTGTGTGGCCGACAATTGGTCGGCCCAAAGCATTTCTTATCCGCGTTATCCGTGTAATCCGCGGTGAAATTCGCAGTTTTTTGAATCCAAACTCGCCAGGGACCGCATCTCATTCAAAAGAAATTGAATGTTATGACAACCATCCCGATCCGGCCGTTTGCAGCGGCAAAACTACTGACCTTTGCGGCCCTCGCGCTGGGCGGCTGCCACATCAGCGGCATCAGAGGCAACGGCCATATCACGACAGAAACCCGGCCCGTCCAGGAATTTACGAGCGTGGAAGCGGAAGGCGCCTTCGATATCGAGTGGGTTCCCGGTCCCGCCTCCTGCACCATAAGAACGGATGAAAATCTCCTTTCCCATGTGGAGACGGCGATGAGCGGCAGCAAACTGGAGCTTCGCTGGCATGGCCAGCTTCGACCGACGCACGGAATGAAGGTGAGGCTTTCCAGTTCGAAGCTGATTTCCACTCGGCTCACGGGCGCGGTCCGTCTCGCGGCCACCCGGATCGAGGGGAAAGCCTTTTACATTGATGGGACCGGCGCCACCCGCGTCACGGTCGACGGCACTGTCGATGACCTGATGGCGACGATGACCGGCGCGAGCAAGCTCATGGCGGAATCGCTCCAGGTGAAAAACGCCGAGCTTTCCATTTCCGGCGCGGGCAAAGCGGAAGTTAGCGTGAGCGACAGCTTGAAAGTGGCGATCGCCGGCGCCGGTAAGGTGACCTATCGAGGCAATCCGAGGGTGGAACGACAAATCAGCGGCGCCGGCAGCGTGCGACAGCGCGACTGAAGCTGCTGGCAGGGACGGCGCGC
>JBAPMH010000025.1:0-3734 GCA_049278515.1 Chthoniobacterales bacterium | reverse complement strand
CCTGCGCTGGATAAAGACTGAAAAGTCCGGATGGGAAATCAAAAGGCGCTGGCCCACTCGGAGCATTGAGTTGGTCAGGTTATTGGTCCGCATGATCAACTCCGGCGTCGTTTTTGTTTTGTTGGCGATCTTGGCCAGAACATCGCCACTCCGCACGATGTACTCCTGTTTCTCCGGCGAACGGTATTCGGAGAAAAGCATCTCGATGTTCACCTGGCCGATCAAATCTTTCGCCTCCTCGATGTGAAGGCCATTCGGAAATCTTTGGAGCAAGGCCATGAGGGCGTCCCGGGCCTCGATCAGTTTGCCTTCCTGGCGGAGCTTCGCCGCGGCCTGGAATTCCGGGAGGCTTACGTCCGGGACAGGCTCAACCGGAATCTCGCCGCTCTTCTCCTGCTGGATCTTGCGCTCCGGCTTGACGAAAAGGTCGTAACTAAAAAACGCAGCTCCGCCGAAAATGACGACCGCGAGCAGGAGCAGAAAAAGCCATTTCATGGGGCGGGAAGAACGTCGTTAAAAAATGAATCGTGTCCACGTTCTTGGATGACTGATTTTTCAGCGCTACGCGGCCCCGAAGCTCCAAATCCCAAATCCCAAGCTCCAAACAAATCCCAAATGCCAATGTTCAAACAAAAGGCCGCAAGCGAGGTTTGAAACGCAGAATTTGGAACTTTGTTTGGACCTGGAACTTGGGATTTGGGATTTCCGGCGCGAAACGCGGGTCAGGAGAATGTCTCCCAGGCAGCGGGCTGAGGCAGCGGATCGCCATCCTTCCCCCAAGTGAAGTGGCAATCCTGGCAGTAAAATTCTTTCGGGAACACCCGGAGCGCGAAAAGAATGCTGGCGATGGAAGGAGTCAGAAACTTGCGGGTCAATTGCGGATATTCGATCCGCGGCGATTTGCATTGAGGACAGCGGATAGCGGAGCCGATCTCGGGATCGCTCGCCTCCCATTCCAGCATCAATTTATTGGCCGCCTCAAAATCTTCCTCCGTCACCAGCACTTTGGCATTGGCTTGCGGCTTCGACATGAACACCGCCTGCTGGAGATGTCCTTCGTTATGAACATCCGCCTTTACCCCCGCCTCCTCCAGGCGCGTTTTGAGATGCTTCGCCTTGGAAGGCTCGTTGAATGTCGCGATCGTCACCATAATTTCGCCGCCTTGCAATTCCCATCAAACATCAACTACTGGCCGAGTGCAAGATTCGCCGGAGGGAACCATTTGTAGACCATCAAATAAACCAACACCCCGGTTATGGAAACATAAAGCCAGATTGGCATGGTCCAGCGAGCGATCCGGGTGTGGCGTTCCCAGCGCCGGCGAAAAACCGGGATGAGCGTGAGGATAACGAGAGGCAGGGTGACGAACGCGAGCAGAATATGCGAAATGAGCATCGCGAAATAGAGGATCCGGACAATCCCTTCGGCGGTGAAGTGAGTGGAGCGTTCCCCCACGTGGGCGTGATAAACCACGTAGCCAATGAGAAAAAGGGTGGAAGACAAAACCGCGGTGACCATGCAGGCGATATGCCGCCGCCAATGGCCGCGCCGGATCAGATACCAGCCGCACGCAATGAAAATCGTGCTTATGAAATTAAGCGCAGCGTTGATCGCGGGCAGGTCGGCTATCTTCAAGAGGGCCAGAACGTCCAATGTCCAACGTCCAACGTCCAACGTCCAACTTTGAATTCCAAACGCGGCTTTCCGGTGGATTGAGCGCTCCGACGCTCGATCGGTGCTGACGGCGCGCCACGTTTCTCTCATCGCCCGCGGAGCGGCCGATCCACCCACTCTCATCGCCCGCGGAGCGGCCGATCCACCCATCCTCATCGCCCGCGGAGCGGCCGATCCAACCAACTATCCTCTGCGTTGAAACATTGGACGTTGGGCATTGAACGTTGGACGTTTTCCCCTCCGATGCCTCCGCCTGTTCTAGAACCGACACCGCCGTCGTTTGCCCGCCAGTTTTACCGGCGCCAATCGAAGGCGCACCGGTTTGTCTCCCGCCGGGTTCTGCATCTCGCTGTGCTCACCGGCATGCTGGGCCTGGCCTGGGGTGGATGGTATCTCGCCCGGCGCGGCTTCGGAAAAGAATGGCGGGACCGCATCGTGGAAGAACTTCACAAGCGGGGCGTCGAGGCGTCGGTCCGGCGCCTGACCCTCGATCCAGTCCGCGGCCTGATCGCGCAGGATGTCCAGATTTACGACTTCAAAAATCGTGAGAACACGCTCGCGGTAATCAGTGAGGTGGCCCTGGACATCAATTACGCCGCGCTCATTCATCACCAGCCATTTCTCAATGCCCTCGATGTCCGCGGCGCGGAACTCACCATTCCCAGCCCGGATGCCATGCCGGGCGCGCCGAAGGTGCAGATCAAGGAATTGCGCGCCCACATCTATTTCCCGCCGGAACAAATTTACGTCAGTCAGGCCGAGGGCTTTTTTTGCGGGGTCCGGATTTCAGCTACCGGACAGCTGATCAAGCGCAACGACTACAAACCCTCCGGGGAAATCTCGGATGAAGAATGGCGTCAGCGTTTGCTGCTCGTCCAGCGTATCGCCTGGGAGTTGCAGCGCTTCCGTTTTCCCGGCGATCCGCCGGCGCTTCAGGTGAAATTTTCCGGTGACCTTTCGCAGTTCGAGACGGTCCACGCAGAAGCGACCTTGCTGGGCGACCGATTGCAGCGCGGCGCCTACGAAATGAAAAATCTTTCCGTGGCGGCGGAATGGGCAAACCAGACTCTGCAAATCAAGCAATGCGAATGGACGGACAACCTCGGCCGTTTCTCGGGGCGCTCGAGCTGGAGTCGCGAGACCAAGGCGATGGAGTTCCAGGGACGCAGCACCCTCGACGCGAAGCAATTTCTCGATGCGTTCGGTTTTGGCCAGCTGTTCGCGGACCTTGTCTTCAATTCTCCGCCGCTCCTCGAGCTTTCGGGGTCCGGCGACTTTGCCGAGTCCACCCCAAAATTCAGCCTGATCGGCCGTGCGGCCGTCGAGAATTTCACCTACAAAACCGTGCCGTTCCTGAAATTGACCGCGGATTTTTCATGGAATGGCGAACGCGCGATGGTGCGCGATCTGCGACTCCGGCATGAGTCCGGCGAACTGACAGGAGACCTTCTGGAAGCGCCGGACGATTTTCGCCTCAACCTCGAGAGCGCGGTCGATCCCGCCATTTTGCGCGCCTTTACTTCACCGGAACTCGCCAAATTTCTGGGCGAGTGGGAATGGCGCCGGCCCCCGTCCGTGCGCCTGGCCCTGCGCGGTCCTGGCCGGCTCCCGGAAACCTGGAGTGGTGAAGGCACCCTCTCCACGCAACGGACCCGCTTTCGCGGCGCCTGGATGAATGAAGCCAGTGCGACCATTCACCTCGACCGGGGAGCGCTCACTTTCGATAACCTTCACATTCTTCGCGACGAAGGCGCGGGGAGCGGATCGTTCACCTATGATTTCGCGAAACACGAAGTCCACCTGAAAGACGTCCGAAGCACGCTTCGCCCCACCGACGCGATTCTTTGGATCGAGCCGAGATATTTGAAGGACGTCGTGCCCTACAAGTTTCGCCAGCCACCGAACGTGGTGGCTAACGGGGTTCTTCATTTTCGCGGGCCCAATGATCATCTCGAAATCAAAATCGATGCGCCCGCGGGAATGGAGTACGTTTTCCTCGGCAAAACCTTACCGGTCGATCGGGTCTCCGGCCGCCTCCTTTTCACCGATGGGCGACTTC
>JBAPMH010000024.1:0-2580 GCA_049278515.1 Chthoniobacterales bacterium | reverse complement strand
GGATGAACGTCTCCTTGAGCCACGATTCATCCGCGATCGCTTCGGCGGCCGATTTGCTCTTGATCTTCGCATTGTAAAAATCGGGATACTGCGTCGCGGAATGATTTCCCCAGATGGTCATGTTCGTCACGTCGGTGACTTCGGCGCCGGCCTTTTGCGCCAGCTGCGCTTTTGCGCGGTTTTCATCCAGCCGGGTCATGGCGAACCAGCGATCGCGCGGAATCGACTTCGCGTTATTCATCGCAATGAGGCAATTCGTGTTGCACGGGTTGCCGATCACCAGGACGCGCACATCTTTCGCGGCATTCTTTTCGATCGCCCGCCCCTGGCCGATGAAGATCTTGCCGTTAATCCCGAGAAGGTCCTTCCGCTCCATGCCGGCTTTCCGGGGGACGCTGCCCACGAGCAGCGCCCAGTTCACGTCCCGAAATCCCTCGTCAAGGTCGGTCGTGGCGATGACGCCCTTCAAGAGCGGAAATGCGCAATCATCCAGCTCCATGACCACGCCCTTGAGGCCCTCGAAGCCGGCCGGGATTTCGATCAAATGCAACGCGACCGGCTGATCGGGGCCAAACATTGCGCCCGAAGCGACACGAAAGACGAGTGCGTAACCGATCTGTCCGGCAGCACCGGTGATCGCGACCTTGATGGGTGATTTCATGGAAGTTGAGAGTTGAGAGTAAATAGTTGAGAGCAGCGGTTTTGGACTCTCAACTCTCAACTTTCAACTCTCAACTTATTCTGTCCGTCTTCTCGAGAAGTTCCCGAATGACCCGCATGCGTTTTCGCACCGTGCGGCTCCTCGCCAATTCTCCAACCGTCCTTGCCATTCGCCGGCTCCAGTTCGATCCGGTAGCTGTGCCGGGCACGTTGAACCGATCCTTGCGCGCCAGCAGGTCGGTGATCATCGCCAGCGCGATCCACGACTCAGAGCGAAACAGCGCTTCCATGATCGGGCCGTAAAAGTCGCGATCGTAATCGTTCCCGGGTTGCGGGGCGGGGATGCCAGCGAAGTGCGCGATTTTGGTCAGATCGCTCCGGGCCTGTTCGGTCTCACTTGTCGATTCCTTAAAAGCATCTTCCCAGAGGGCGTGGACCGGTTTGTGATCGTGCGTGGCATACGTCGCGACCGAGAGGCGCTGGTAATCGCTACCGGAAATGGTCCGGCCGTCAGGGTGGTTTTCCCATTGGGGGATCTTGAATCCAGCGATGCCTAACGAACGTAGACTCGGCCGCACGTAGTCAGGGACCGTGCCGAGATCTTCGCCCACGACGCGGCTCTCCGCCGATTCCTCCAGAACGACGCGCAGATATTCCTCGCCCTCGCGCCGGTTCATCTCGCAATGCTCCCAGGTCGAATCGTCGCGCGGATAGAACTGGGGAAATGCGCCGCCCGTCTTTTCCCGCATGGCCTCCCAGGCGAGCGGCAGGAATTCCTTATTTCGCGTTGGCCGCCAGGGAAAGGCATAGATCCGGTAAAAACCGAGCACGTGATCGATCCGAAACACGTGAAAGATTTTCCGGACGCCGCGCACCCGCCAGCGCCACCAATCGAGATTTCGCGTCCGCATGATATCCCACCGGTAGAGCGGGATGCCCCAATTCTGGCCCCATTTCTGCGTGAACTCGTCGTCCTTGAAGTACGGCTCCGGCGGGGCGCCACCCGACCAGTCGATCGCAAACTGGTCGCGCTGCGCATAGACATCGGCGCTGTAAAGACTTACCCCGAACGGAATATCTCCCATCAGCGCGATGCCCCGCTCTTCCGCATACGTCCGCGCGTCGTGCCATTGCCGCGCCGCGACCCATTGGACGTAACGATAGAACTTCGTCCGCTCGTCGAATCGCGCCCTCTTTTCCTCCGGCTGCGTCAGCCACCACTCGCGGGCTGACTCCGGCCGTTGCTGTTGTTCCGGCCACTGGTCCCACGTTTCGCGCCCGCCATTTTCTTCCATGAGCGCGCGGAAAAACGAATAGTCGTCGAGCCACGGCGCCTCGCTTTTGCAGAACGCCTCGAAATCTGTGGCTCCCTCACTGCGTAGCGCAAATCGCTGATACGCCTTTTCCAGCAGCGCCATCTTCAACCGTCGGACGCGGGCATGCTTCACCGCCCCCTTGCGCAGCTTGTCGAGGTCGAATCCGCGCAGCACCTCGTCGAAATCTTCCTGGGTCAGGTCAGCCGGCGATCCGGGTGCGAGATGCAGTGTCGTTGGCTCGAGCGCGACGGCGCTGATCGCGTTATAAGGACTGTGGTCGCCCCCCATTTCGTTGATGGGCAGCAACTGCACCAGCTTGAATCCGATCTCCGCCGCCCAGTCGATGAATTGTCTCAGCGCCTCCAAATCCCCGGTGCCGAGGTCGTTTTCGGTGCGCAGGGCGAATAACGGCGCCAGAACTCCGGCGATCTTTTTGTCGGGCGATAAGGTCATCGGGAGAATGTTTCCGCCACGGATAGACACGGATGAAACACGGATTTAAAAGACGAGGCGCTTGTACTCAACCTTTGATCGCCCGAAGTTGACGAGAAGGCCGACTTTTATTCCGGTCGCCTTCAAAACATTCAACAACTGGGCTTCATCC
>JBAPMH010000023.1:0-4288 GCA_049278515.1 Chthoniobacterales bacterium | reverse complement strand
TCTCATGGCCGTGCCCTATCGGAAAACGGCCGACGCTTCCCGGTTAGGCGAAAATGAAGTGCTCGAGCTCTGGAATCTCGCGATTCATGGCCAGCGGCTCCTCCGCGAAACCATGAAGGCGCAGGGATTCAACGTCGGCTTGAATCTCGGGCAATGCGCCGGCGCGGGCGTGCCGGATCATTTGCATTTGCACATTGTGCCGAGGTGGACCGGGGACACGAATTTCATGCCGGTTCTTTCGGGCACAAAAATGCTTTCGGAAGGATTGCGCAGTCTCTACGAAAAACTGATCGCGACCCAGACGCGGATCGAAAAAGATAACACCCAATCATGACCAGCTGGATCGAGCCGCCACCGAAGCAAAAAGGAACGGGTTGTCTGGGCAAAGGCTGCATGACGCTCGTGGTTTTCATCATCCTGCTGGCGCTCGCCTTTTTCATCGGCGGCTATGTCGGGGTGCGCTATGTCGTGACCTCCACGGAGCCGCGCCCGATTCCGCAGATTGAAACGTCGGAGGCCGAGCAGCAAGCGGTGCAGACGAGGTGGGAAGGATTCCAAACCGCCATCAACAATCCCCAGCCTCCGGTCGCGCCGCCGACGTCGGAGGCAGGAACAGCTCCAACCCCCGTCCCGCCTAACCGCATCGAGCTAACCGCGGGCGATATCAATCAACTCATCGCGTCGAACCGAAAGGCGCGGGGAAAGGCGTTTGTTCACATCGAAAACAACATTTTGCGCGCGCAGATCAGCATTCCGTTGGACAAAGCCGGATTTCGGGGACGTTTCCTCAACGGAGAACTTCAGATCAAGCCGGCGCCGGATGGCAACCCTCGCAACGCTGAAATCACGGAAGTTTCCGTCGGTGGCGTTTCCGACAAGGTGCTGAACACACTCCTTGGGTTCCGTTCCCTGCGCAGTTATGCGGACCAGTACGCATCCGAATGGGGCGTCACGAGTTTCACGATCGAAGGCAACGTAGTCATTATCGAAAACGGGGGCAGACCCATCCCCGGCGTGCGGTAGCAGCTGCTTCCTTGTAGCGACGGCGCTCTGTCGCCGTGAAAAGCGTGTTTACCAGCGGAAGCGTATTACGCCGACAGAGCGGCGTCGCTACAACAGAGGCGTCGCTACAACAGAGGCCTCGCTACAACAAGCGCGTCGCTTACTGCATGATCTCGCGCACGAAGACGTTGAGCTGACCGTCGCTCTGCTTGCGCACTTCCGTGATCTCGTAGGGGCGCGCGTCATCCCGCGTGACGGTGGAACCGCGGGTCGGCGGATTATATCCGGCCGGGAATTCCACGATGATGCGCATATTCTGCCCGCCGCCGGCCATTTTTAGCACGGCGTCGGTCAATCCCGTCTTCGGACGGAGCACAGCGCGATTCGGCTCGGTAAAATTGACGACGAACTGGCCTTTCAAGTAAACCCGCTCACCCGCCAATCCGCGATCGGCCAAATCGCGGACGTCGGAGGGCGTGATCAAGCGGCCGACCGGCATCTTCCCGGGGAGATAGGTTTTCCAGGTTCCGCCTCCGGCAGTCGAGGCGAGCGAATCCTCAGGAGCAAGCGTCGGTGCCGGTGCGACCGAGGTTGCGGGCGAAACCGCCGCGACCGCCGGTGACGTTGTTACTGCCGGCGGGGCCGCGGAAGGCGCTGGAGTTTTTCCTGAGGCGAGGAGCGTCGGAGTCGGAGTAGGTTTGGCCGGCGAATTCTGCGCCATCATCGCCGCCGGGGTGCGAGTCGGCGCCGGCGTCGGCTTTTGGTTCTTCTTGGTGCCTTTCGTTGGTTTGGGGGTCGGTGTCGGCGGCGGCGGCGGCGGGGTTACCACCGCCACTCTTGGAGTATCGACTGGGACGGCCGGCACAACCTGGATCAGTTCGTTCGCGGCCGGGGGCGGAGGGGTGGGCGCTAATCCAGCAACCGCCTCACTCTGCCGGTTCGGTTGGACGCGGTCGCGGTAGCTGGCGTAATGGGCCTCCGCATTACGGCGGTTCGCCTCCTTGAAGAACGGCCAGCCGGCGGCCAGATTCAAATCGAGCGGAGGCTCGAGGGTAAATGTGCCCGGTCCCCGCGTTCCGGCGTAGCTCAGGTAGAGCAATGGCATTGCCGTGATCATGAGGTGTCCATCGGATAAGCGCTCGGCATGGATGACCGCGGAAAGATCGTGGGTCCGTTCCAGTTTGATTTCCAAACCCGTTACCAGCGTCTGTTTCATCAAAGGGAGAGCCTGGGCGTCGGACGGATAAACATGCTCGAGAAGCAATTCGCCATGATCGACGGCGTTGGTGAGCGCGACCATGCCGGAAGTAACGACGTCGTCCGCCGTGAGCTCGCGCGCTTCCATCAGGTTAAACCGGCCGATGACGTACGGGACGAGGCCGCGCACCTGCTGATAATTCCGGATGTAATTACGGATCAACTCGGCGTTCACCGTCGCCAGCTCCGTCGGGCTCAGGGCGATGTAACGGTCGTAGAGCTGCTTCGAGGTGAGGAATTCGCCGGCCGGGGCCGCGGTCAATTCAAAGCGTTTGGAGGGCTCGATCTTGTGGAGCTTCTTTAGAATGCGATAGCTTTGCGGCCGCTCCGGTTGCCAGAAAATGTAAAAGCTTCCCAGCCAGGCCGCGAGAGCGAAACCGGTGAGGAGAAGGATGGCGACGGACCATCCGAAAAGGTTGGTCTTTTTTCGCCGCGGACGCCCGTATCCAGACGGATCTTCGTAGCGATAATAATCCCGGGCCATCTAAACGTGCCTGCTCCGCGAGCGATTCGTTTTCAAGCAGGGCGGGCTGCTTCGAAAGACGTACCGCAACCGCAAGTCCGGGCCGCATTCGGATTCTCGATGTGAAAGCCGGCGCCAGTCAGGCCGTCGCGATAATCGAGGGTCGAACCCCGCAGGTAGTCCGCGCTCTCGCGATCGACGAAAAACTCGACTCCGTCCCGGGTCACGACCGCATCGCCCTCTTTTTGGGCGCCGAGCGACATCTCGTACTGAAGTCCGGAGCAACCTCCTTTGGCGATCCCCACGCGCAGCCCTTTCCCCTCGCGCGCGGTCTGCGATGCAAGCAGGGCGTGCAGCTGTCGGACTGCATTCTCCGTCACGGTGATCATTGGTCTTTCGAAATTATCGTGAGCCCCCGGCAAGTCAACCGGTGCGCTTTTCCTTCGCAATCGCAAATCGGCAATCTAAAATTGAAAATGAGATGAGCCGCATTCGCCTGTTGCCGGAAATTCTTGCCAGCCAGGTCGCGGCCGGAGAAGTGGTCGAGCGGCCGGCTTCCGTCATCAAGGAGCTCGTCGAAAACAGCATCGACGCCGGCGCGCGCAAGATCGAGGTCAGCATTCGGCGCGGCGGGATTTCGCTCATGCGGGTGGTGGATGACGGCCACGGGATGGACCGGGATGACGCCCTCCTTTCCCTAGAACGGCACGCGACCAGCAAGATCCGGACAGCGGCCGATCTGGCGGCGATCGCCACGCTCGGTTTTCGCGGCGAAGCTTTGCCGAGCATCGCAAGTGTCTCCCGGTTTCGGCTCACCACGCGAGAACCCGAGGCGGTGGCAGGGACCGAAATCATCGTCGCGGGAGGGAAAATCGAAACCGTCCGCGACGGCGGGGAAGCGCCGGGAACCCAGATCGAAGTTCGCTCGATCTTTTACAATCTGCCGGCTCGCCGAAAATTTCTGCGCTCGGAAAACACCGAGAGCCGCAACATCGAGCACCAGCTTCATTTGCAGGCGACGGGGCATCCTGAGATCGCGTTCGCGTTTGTTCGCGATGAACGCGTCGTCTTTCAACTCCCGCCTGCGCCGGCGTTGCTGGATCGGATTCGCGACCTTCACGGCAAAGAGGTCGTAGATCGTTTGTTGCCGGTTCAGGAGCCGAAAGGGGGGACGATCCGGATTCGCGGCCTGATCGGCCAGGCAGGGGTGAGCCGGCAGACCCGGGCGCAGCAACTTGTATTCGTGAATGGGCGGGCCGTGGAAAATGCCGTCCTCACCGCGGCGCTGCGAGAGGGCTACCACACCGCGCTGATGAAAGGCCAGTTCCCGGTGACCTTTTTGTTTCTCGATCTCGATCCCGCGGCCGTGGATGTGAACGTCCACCCAGTCAAGCGCGAAGTGCGTTTTCGCGATCCAAATGGCGTCCGGGAAGCGCTCGTCGCCGCGATTCGCCAAACGCTCGAAAGTGGCCGGCGCGATTGGCAGGAACAATTTCGCGGGCCCGTTGTAGCCGGGATCGGTGATCCCCGCCCGTTGCGCGTTCCTGCGGCGGCTGCTTCCGTTGA
>JBAPMH010000022.1:0-7498 GCA_049278515.1 Chthoniobacterales bacterium | reverse complement strand
CTTACAGCGCGTATCTGGTTCAGAAACTCGTGATCCATTTCGCCGCCCAATTCTGCGCTGGCCACGACATCGCTCCCACCTCCGCTTTGACTTTGCTGGCCGTCCAACTGTCGATCTACCTGGCCGCGACCGTCTTGTTTCTTGCGGTCGAACGGCCCTTCCTCCAACTTCGCCATCGCCTCGCCCGCCGCACCTAACAAATCCACGCGAGCCTGATCACCGGCCCCGCTCGACCCATTTCTTGAATCCGCCTTCGAAGAGCAACCGCCATCCTTCTTTCGTCGCGGAAGTGTCTCCCAGGCAACCGAACGTGGAATCGGTCACTTCCATCGCGGTCGCACCCTTGCCCTTTGCCGAAAACGAAACATTGAGGAGCGACGTGGCCGGGCCGCCGAACGGCGGCGCGATGAACCCCGACATTGTGATCGAGTTCGGCGCATCCACCGCGATCACGTGATACCAGACGAGCCCGTTCCCTTTGCCCGAATCTTCATATAGCCGTCCTCCCGGCTTCACCTCAAACACGATCCGGTGCGGCGATTCCGTGGCGTAGAAATCCTTCGGCCACCACGAGTGAATCTCGCCCGTGAAAGCTTTCCAAACTGCCGCCTGCGGTCTCCCGATCTCCAAACTCAGCCGGTGCGTCGCCGACGTGATTGCCGTTTCTGATTTTTTCCCGGGCATAGTTAACTCCTTCTGGTTGCGGCGGCAGCGATCGAGAAAGCCAGCCGAAGCGATCGGGGGAGACTGGTCCCGCGATCTTTTCGAAACGCCGAGGGTGTCACTCCGAACCGCGCCCGAAACGCTCGCGTGAAGGTCTCGTGATTTTCGAACCTGGTCTCGAGCGCGATATCGAGGACGGTGTTCGGCGAAGTCAGCAGCAACCACGCGCCGCGGTCCAGCCGAAGCCGGCGTCCATGCGAGCCCGGCGTTTCCCCGAGGACTTCCACCATCAGTCGATGAAATTGCCGCTGCGAAAAACAAGCCGCCCGCGCCATCATCTCGACCGATCGCGTGCCGTCCGCCGAGCTAATCCCCCGGCGCAACCGATCGGCTGTATCGACACTCCGGAGAATCGCAGGCGTTCTGGTCATCATCCCGTTTCTACTTTCTCCGTTCCCCACTGTCTTGATGTTTTCTGCCTTTCTGCACGCCGCCTTGGGTAGGGACGGCGCGCTGCGCCGTCCGCTGACGCAGCGACGATAATTGTCCACGGACGAGGCAGCGCGGCGTCCCTACCCTTGCCAAGGCTTCAACTCGGTCTGCTGACCTCCGGAATTCTCTACGGTTTGCCCTGGGGCGTAGGTGAAGGCTTCGGCGGCGGCCGTTTAAGTGGCGGCGACCGTGTCGGTGGGACTTTTGTCGGCGGCCGTGTCGGTGTCACCTTCTCTGCCGGCGGTCGTGTCGGTGTTACGCGCTCCACCGGTGGCCGGGTCGGCGTGACTCGGTCCGTTGGCGGCGCGGGTTTCTGGGAACAGTTGGCCCCTGCCTCCCGCTGCGAACCATAACAGGTGAGGCCTCGTGCTTTGGCCACGGACTCGCTGACTTGAGTAACGTTCCCATTCACGCAAACGAAGCAGGTTTGGGTGGTTCCGCCGCTGCAGGCCCGCTGCGCTTCTGTCTGCGAATTGTAACAGGGAAGGTTTCGCCCCCTCGCCACTGACTCGCTCATCTGCATGACTTTTCCGTCGACGCACGTCCAGCATTGCTTGTCGCCGCCACCGCAGGCCGCCTGGGCCCGTTCCCTCGACGGATAACAGGGGATGCCTTTCGCCTTCGCCTCTGCTTCAGGTAATTGGGTCACCTGCCCATCGAGACAGACCCAGCACATTTTTCCTCCACAATTCCGGCGCGCTTCTTCCTCGGTGGGGTAGCACTTCAGGCCTTTCTCCCGGGCTTCCGCTTCTGTCATGACTCCGACTCTCCCATCCTGGCAGACCCAGCATTTGCTTCCCTGGCAATTCCGTTGCGCCTCTTCCTGGGTTGGGTAACAGGGGAGGCCCCTTTGCTTCGCCTGCATCTCTGTGACCTGGATCACTCTTCCGTTGACGCAAACCCAGCAAAGCTTTCCGCAATCCCTGAGCGCTTCTTCCTGCGAACGGTAGCACTTGGAGCCCCTCGCTTTTGCCTGCGCCTCCGTCACCTGGAGGACTTTTCCGTCCACACAGATCCAGCAAAGCTTCCCGCACTCCTTCTGCGCTTCTCGTTCGGAAGAATAGCATTTGGCCCCCATGGCCTGTGCTTCGGCCTCGCTTACCTGGACGACCCTTCCGTCCACGCAAACCCAGCAACGCCTTCCGCAATCCCTGAGCGCCTCTTCCTTCGTCGGGTAACACTTGCCGCCCTTCGCCGCGACCTCGGTTTCGGTGAGCATGAGGATTACTCCCTTGATGCAAGTCCAGCAGTAATTGGGCGGCGGCGGAGGCGGCGGGCAATCCCAGCAGCTGGGGCAGGGGAGTGGCCACCACCAGCAATGCGGAGGCTCGGGCGGACAGGGCGTTTCTTTTCCGGGCGGGCCATGCCACTTATAACAATAGCACTCTGTGTCCCACCACCAGCCGCCCCCTTCCTGGATCCAGACCCACTTGCAGCATTGGTAAGTCCAGTTTCCGCCGTCCACGGGCGTCGGCGTCATCAGGAACGCGTGCTTTTCGCCGTTATTCGTCGTGCCCTCTCCGATGATGTGGCAGGAGTCGCTGATCGATTTCGCCGAGCTCAGGACCTTGAAGTTGGTCAGGGTGAGATCGGTGAGCAGGTTAAGGTCGTACATTTGCCCGTTCACGTAGAGAAACGCGTGCTCGGTGCCGTCGCTGGTCGTCGACGTCCCTACGATCATGCCGGCGGCGTTGCGCCCCTGGCCGTTAACGCTGTTGGCGATGCTCGAGGTGCCGCCGAGCGTCCCCAGGTCCGAGAGGGTGTAACTCAATTGCGCTTCCGCCCGGGTGAAGGCGAGGAGCAGGAATAATGACGCGAAATAGATGGTGTTTTTTATTTTCATGGTGGGAGGGCGGGTCGCGAACGCGCTCCGGTTTAGAGATTTCGTTCCCGGCGGGCAAGAGAAAAGGTCGCGTCGCTGAAGCCGCGATGCTGTATCGGCGCGCTTACCCAGGAATTTGGACAAGACGAAGCTCGAAACGGCCTGAACCCTTCAATACGCTCGCGTCTTATGCCCTTGAGAAGATTACCGCGAGCCCATCTTTATCTCCGCTTTTGCCCCACGATCGGAAAGATCTTTGTGGCCTGCGCGTTTGTTGGCCTCTCCGCGTGTGGACCGAAAAAAGGCGCGACCGATACCACCGATTCTGACGGACCAGTCCAGAAACCGACCACGGTCGAACAAGCGACGCAAGTGCTCGACCTCTCCACTTTCCCGTTGATGGACGGCGCCAAACCGGAGAGGGCGCGCCACATGGCCCATCTTACCTACGCAGCCACCGGCAACGTCAAAACCGGCTTCGAATTCCACCAAAAGAAACTCACTGCGCTAGGATGGAAAGAATTGCCGAACAGCTCGGTCACCGAGCAATCGGCCAGCGCGCTGTTCGCCCGGAGCGGGTTCATCCTTTCCCTTGCAGTCATGTCGAGTGGCAAGAGCGGCGACGTGTCCTTCATGCTGCAACAACACGGCAACATCAAACCCGGCCAGCTCCCGGTTCCTCCCGGGACCAAGTCCGTCTATGTCGGCGACTCCACTGCCATGTATGCGACCGAAGCCGCCGTCCCTGCGACCGCGGAAGCCTGTCGTAATCTCTTTCTCGCCCAAGGGTGGGTTCCCTATGGCGGAGCCGGTGATTCCTCCGAGTTCAAACAGAACGCCATCCTTGTTACTGCCACCGTCTCGGTCGCACCGGCGCAAGGCGGGAAGACCATGATCCAGTATTCGACCCAGCTCATGTCAGCCGACATTCCCGCGCCGCCGAACGTCGAGGATTTGCGGTACGTCGACGAACCCCCGGAACTCACCTTCGACACGGCGCCGGACCAAAACGCGGTCGTCGATTTCTACCGAAAAAATCTGGCCACGGCGGGCTGGCAATCCACGCTCGATCACACGGTCCCGATCGATGATCTGCCCACCATGATCTTCCGCAATCCCGGGAAGGACATGCTCACCCTCAAGATGTCTGCCGGGCCTCGCGGGAAACTCCATGTCTCGGTTCGTTTCCAGAGCGCGCTGGAAATTGCCGAGCTCGATCGACGGATCAAAGAGATGGCTCCCGCTCTCAAAGCCGCGGCTGAAGAAAAGGAAGCCAAAGAAGCCGCCCGGTTGGCCGAAGCCAATAAGCCACCGCCGAAAGTTGCCGTCACTCTGCCCCCGGATGCGAAAGGCGTGGAGCAAACAAAGGACAGGATCAAATTCACGGTTGGGAAGGGCAAAGCCAAAGCGGCCGCCGAGGCGTTGCGCGCCCAGTTCCGTGAAGCCGGCTGGAAAGAAGATGTCGCCTCGGTGACTGAGATGACGGGCGCGCTCTCATTCTCGAAAGAAAAGTTTCAGAGCCTCACCCTCACCTACACCGACACCGGCATGTCACCGCCCGAGGTCAACCTATCCGCGATGGGTGTCGAACTGGAAGTTCGCTAAGGATTCCAAATTGTAGGGCAGGCACAAACAGATCACGCCATAGCCTCGCGCGAAGGCTGCCGCCTGTGTCCTTTCCTCCTTCTTAATTCTTCCTTCTTCCTTAACGCATACGCGCTAGGGCGTATGGACGAAATTCGCGGGTTGGGCTATTAAGCGGCACCCCCATGTCCACCCGGAACGGCCGCCAGGGCAGCGAGCCCACAAGAGCTGGTTCAAAGCTTGCCGCCGACCTCGAGTCGCGGCCGTTAACGAAACGCGAGCTTGAGGTGGTGGAATGGATCGCAGCCGGAAAGCGCAACGCGGAGATAGGAAAGATTCTGGGATGCAGTTCCCGCACGGTGCAGAAGCACGTGCAACATATCCTGGAAAAACTGCACCTGGAAACTCGCATCGCGGTCTGCATTTGGTGGTACGAGCACCGGCTCGCTGATGGCAGTCTCAGTCTCACCCGTCCCAAATCTGTCCGCACCTGAGCCGAGCCGGCCACCGCGTACGCCATTCGGCCCATTGCCTTCGTTTTCCGACATCCCGCATGATGCCGCGCTCGTGAACTCTTCCAGCGCTCGATCTTTCCGCTAGCAACACAAAATCCGACCTCCATTCATTCCTCCCCATGAACAAAGCGCATTCGCGCCAGCCACTGCGTTCCTCCCTTTTTGCCCTTGGTTTCATTGCGCCGCATCCCGGCGCAGTGCGGATTTGCAGCCCAGAACCGGCTGGTCCCCCCAGCGCCCCCGGCCCCGCGGCAGTGTGGCCCAACCACATCCTGCCGCGGGGCGACCTGGCCATGGGCGCTCCGCCTGCCGCCGCTCTTCCTCCGAGATAATTTCAGATCCAACAATTCCCCCGCGTTAAAAACGCTGGGCTATTGCCGGAATTCGGCGCCGTCCGTTTGCGTCCCGGCTGCCGGTTTCCGCCACTCTCAATTCTCTATCCGCCATCCTCGCAGCTGGCTCGCTGACGCAACTTGAGCCATCCTCAATCCAGCGTGGACGCACCGATCGACTTTGAGAACCTCCTGCGTAACGGCGAACCCATCCTCGCGCTCGCGCCGATGCAGGATGTCACCGACCTGCGCTTCATGCGCCTGATCAGCGGCTACGGCAACGCGGACGTTTACTTCACCGAATACTTCCGGGTCCTGCCCGACTCCCGGCTCGATCCGCACATCCTCAGTTCCATTACGCAAAACCCGACCGGCCGCCCGGTCATCGCGCAGATGATCGGCAACGACATCGCCGCGCTCGTCCGCACCGCGCGTGAGCTGCAACAGCATCCGGTCGCGGCGATTGATCTGAACCTCGGTTGCCCGGTGCCGGTCGTGTATCGCAAATGCGCCGGCGGCGGACTGCTTCGCGACCCCGATCGCATCGACCGCATTCTTGGCGCCTTGCGCGAAGCCATCACCATCCCGTTCACGGTGAAAACACGGATCGGTTTCGACGACACTGCTGTTTTCGACGAACTTCTTCCCATCTTCGCCCGTCATTCGCTCGACCTTCTCACCGTCCACGCGCGGACCGTGAAAGAGATGTATCGCAGCGCACCCCGTTACGATTTCATCGCGCGCGCTGTCGCCGCGATGCCTTGCCCGGTGCTGGCGAACGGCAACATTTATGCCGCCGGCAAAGCTGTCGAAGTCCTCGCGCTTACCGGCGCGCGCGGGCTCATGATCGGCCGCGGCGTCATCCGCAATCCCTGGCTCTTTCGCCAGATTCGCGAGCAACGTCGTGGCGCGCCCCTCTTTCGCCCGACCGGCCGCGATGTGCTCGCGTATGTCCACGCGCTTTACGAAGCCGTCAGCACGCCCGGCATCCGCGAATCCGCTCAGATCAACAACATGAAGAAGTACATGAACTTCATCGGCCTGGGCGTGGAATCGACCGGTGAGTTCCTGCACGGAGTTCGGCGCGCCACGACCTGCGCCGAATTCTTCGCGCTCTGCAGGCAGTTCCTCCATCACGACGAGCCGATGGCGCTCGAACCTTTCCCGATCGCTTTGAAGTCCACCGACGTCATGGCTGGGGCGATGAAGTGACAGAGCGCCGCCAAGTGACATGTGACGTGTGACATGTGACGAGCAAGGGCGCTGTGCCGCGGCACTCTGTCGCTGTTCGGGCGCCTTTTCGCTCTCGTCACACGTCACTCGCCCCAAATTTCAGCCTTTCAGAGTTCCAGCTTTTCAGTGTTTCATTTACCCATGGCATCGCCCGCGATTTCGGTTGTGATCGCGACCTACAATCGGAGCCGCGCGCTCGTCCACGCGATCGAGAGTGTTCTCAAACAGACATTCACGGATTGGGAGCTGATTGTCGTCGGCGACGCGTGCACCGATGACACCGCCGAGGTTGTCGCGCGATATGCCAGTGCGGATTCGCGGGTGCAGTTCGTTAACCTGGAGCGCAATTGGGGGGAGCAAAGTGCGCCTAACAATGTCGGGCGCGCCTTGGCCCGGGCTCCATTGATTGCTTACCTCAGCCATGACGATATTTGGCTGCCGCATCATCTCAAAGCGTGCCGCGAAGCGCTCGCGGTCACGGGCGCCGATCTTGTCCTGGGCACGGCCGCGAGCATCTCGTTCGGGGGAGACAGGCCTGCCTTTGACTCGTTGCAGGTGGTCCTGCAGGGATTGGGCGAAGGCAATCGCTGGTCGCCCGCGGACCTTGAGGCCAGCGTAGCGGTCGCTTCGTGCTGGCTGATCCGAGCCGAAGCGCTGGACAAAATCGGTGGCTGGCGAATGAGCCAGAGCGACCGCGCGGAGCCGTCCCAGGCGCTGCTCTTCCGGCTCTGGCGCCGCGGTTTTCATATTCACACCCTGAACGACCTGACGTTGATCATCATAGGTGCCGGACATCGGGCGAAATCATACTTGCAACGCGAAACTCCCGAGCACGACTGGATCGCGGAGCACATCGG
>JBAPMH010000021.1:0-12299 GCA_049278515.1 Chthoniobacterales bacterium | reverse complement strand
ACGACGTGGGAGCAGCGGGGGCACTTCTTGCCTATCCCGACCAGACTGTTCAGCACGCGGGCGTAGCGTTGGGAATGCGGGGAACGGCGGATCACACCATGCGACGCTTTCCGATCAACGTGGATGGATACGCCGGCAGCCTCGTCTGCGCCCGGGAAGTTTCCGCGGTCACGGGCGCCTGTCTCATGATGCGCAAGACGCTCTTCAACGAGATCGGCGGGTTCAACGAACATTTCTTTACCGCCTACCAGGACGTCGATCTCTGCCTGCGTTTGCGGGACCGCGGTTTGCGCATCATCTCCACACCGCAAGCCCTCCTCTTCCATCACGAATCGCTCTCGCGTCAAAGCTACTACGACATGATCGACCGCATGCTCCTCCTCGACCGATGGGAAGAGGTAATCGAGCGCGGCGATCCCTACTACAATCCCAACCTCAACCTGGAATGCGGCGATTACAGCCGCCGCTCCGCGTGAGTAACATCCTTTTCGTTCTCTACCACGACTTCAGCGCGAACAGCGCGGTCCACGTCCATAACTTCGCCAATCAGCTCGCCGCCCTCGGCCATTCCACGGCCGTGGCATTTCCAGAAGGCCGCGACAGCGGCGGAGGACTGGGAGACCAAACCTATTCCGTCCACCGTTTCCCGCAGGTGGACGGAGATTGGAAGCGCGTTTTTCCCGACGGCCGTTCGCCCGATGTGGTCCATGCCTGGACGCCGCGGGAAAACGTGCGTCTCTTCTGCGAGAAGCTCGCCGGATTCTGCGCCTTTTCGCTCATCGTTCATCTGGAAGACAACGAGGAACTCATCCTCGAAGTGAACCTCGGGACATCCTTCGAAAAATTAGCGCGATCCCGGTCCGTCGAGATTCCTGGCAATCTTTCCCACCCGCGACATTACCGCGCGTTTATCGCCTCCGCGGCCGGCGTGACCCTGATCATGGACCGTCTCGATCGGTTTGTGCCGCCTCGAATGCCGAAGCTTGTTCTTTGGCCGGGCGCCGATGAACAAGTCTTCTTTCCCCGGCCACGAGACGCGGATCTGCTCGCCGAACTCGGTCTGACGGAGGAGACAGTCGTCCTTTGCTATACCGGCAACGTCCATTCGGCTAATGCGCGCGACGTTCGCAGCCTCTACCTGGCGGCGGCCATTCTCGATCGCGAAGGCATCCCCGCGCGATTAGTTCGAACGGGCCGGGATTTCAGTCCGTTTCTCGGTCCCGACGAAGAATGGGCCCACAAGATTTCCATCCCGCTCGGATATGTCGAGTATCGGGAGATCCCGGCGATTCTCAGCCTCGCGGATGTGCTCGCCCAGCCGGGAGCGGACAATGCCTTCAACGAATACCGGTTGCCGGGAAAACTGCCGGAATTTTTCGCCATGGGGCGACCGGTGATCGTTCCGCACAGTAACGTCGGCCGCTTCGTTCGTGATGGCGAAGAGGCGATGGTGCTGCCCAAAGTTGACGCGCTCGGCATCGTTGACGCGATCCGTCAGCTGCGCGCGAATAAACCGCTGGCCGAACGCCTCGCTGCCGGCGCCACGAAGTTTTGCCGGAAGCATTTTAACTGGAAAAACAACGCCGGCGCCCTGGCGCGTTTTTACGCCGAAGTCGCCGCCCCATCGCAAAAGCAAACCCATGTCCCCGCCACTCCGGCTTCTCAGTAATCCGAACGCCGCGGCGGGTATTATCGCGCGATTCTCGAAATCGCCGTGCCCGCCCGGGACGTCCTACGCAACGGTCCGCGATTATTGCGAAAGCCTGGACGAACTTCCGCAAGTAACGGCCATCGACGGCGACCTGAAAAACGTGCAACGGCCCTGGGCCGTAAAGGCCTTGCTCGCGAATGTGCCTCCACCGGGACGGCTTCTGGAGATCGGCGGCGGCGAACCAATTATAAGCGGCTTCCTGGCCGAGCTCGGGTACGACGTCACTCTCGTCGATCCGTATGACGGATTCGGAAACGGGCCGACCGATTATCAGCGCTACGTCGAGTTGTTTCCAAACGTGAAAATCCGCCGCGAATATTTTCGTCCAAAAATGGCCGGCCTGGCGCCCGGCTCTTTCGACGCGATTTTTTCTGTCTCCGTCCTCGAACATCTTCCCCCGCCGGCGCTCGCCGCCTGTTTCGAGGCCATCGCGGAATTTCTCTCGCCCCGTGGTTTCTCCATTCACTGTTTCGATTTCATTCTGCAAGGAGTCGGCGACGCGCACGACCTGGCCCAGGCGCAAAACATTCTCAGCGAGCAACAAAAACTCGGCGGTCAACCCACGGCTGAACCCCTGGCGGAGCTGGTGCAGCGCCTCCGCGCCGATGTCGAAACATTTTTCCTCTCGCCTCAGGGCCATCATCAGTGGCGAGGAGGCCAAGCCTATCCGGAGTTTCCGTTCCGCAAGGTGGTTTCTCTCCAAACCATTGTCAGCCGCTCGCCCACGCCTTGATCGGCCCGTTCCCCTCCGCGCATTGCTTGACACCCATTGACCGACTTCTAATTTCAGGCATCCAGCGGCCGTCCGGCTGGAGATTCTCATGCCTGTGACAGCGTCCTCATCATTTTTCCGCTCCTCAGTCGGCAAGAAAATGATCGTGGCGATCACCGGCGTGGTCCTGATCGCGTTCGTGATCGGCCATCTTTTGGGAAACCTCCAGATTTTCCTCGGCCCCGATTGGGTGAATTCCTACGCGGAACATCTGCGCGAACTCGGTCCCCTGCTCTGGATAATCCGAGGCTTCCTCCTCTTGAATGTTCTCCTTCACATTTTTTACACGATCAGCCTGGCCCTCGAAAACCGGCGGGCCCGCCCGGTGGCCTACAAGAAAAAGGATCATGTGAAGGCGACCTTCGCTTCGCGCTCCATGGCCTTGAGCGGCCTGATCGTCCTTGCCTTCATTCTTTATCACCTCGCGCATTTCACCGTGCGCGTGACCGATCCCCGTTTCCTTCTCCTCAAGGCCGATCCGCTGAACCGTTACGACGTTTATTCAATGATGGTTTACGGATTCCAGAATCGTTTTGTCTCCGGGTTTTATGTCGTCGGGATGTTTCTGCTCGCGCTTCATCTCAGCCACGGCACCTCGAGTTTCTTCCAATCTCTCGGCCTGAACGATAAGAAGCTCACGCCCCGGCTGGCGACGGCAGGGCGCGTTTTCGCCTGGCTCATCTTTATCGGCTACACCTCGATCCCGATCGCGGTCTTGCTTCATCTGATCAAGCCTGCCCAACAGTTATGATCGGCAAACTGGACGCCAAGATCCCCGCCGGTCCGCTTGCGGACAAATGGACGAATCATAAGGATCACGCCCGGCTGGTCGCTCCAAATAACCGGCGAAAATTTGAGATCATCGTCGTCGGCAGCGGTTTGGCCGGAGGCTCGGCCGCGGCCACCCTCGGAGAGCTCGGCTACAATGTGAAGTGTTTCTGCTACCAGGACAGCCCGCGCCGGGCTCACAGCATCGCCGCCCAGGGTGGGATCAACGCGGCCAAGAATTATCAAAACGATGGCGACAGCGTCTTTCGCTTGTTTTACGACACAATCAAAGGCGGCGATTTCCGCGCCCGGGAGGCAAACGTCTATCGCCTCGCGGAAGTCAGTAATCTGATCATCGATCAATGCGTCGAGCAGGGAGTGCCGTTCGCGCGCGAATACGGCGGTCTGCTCGCGAACCGTTCTTTCGGAGGCGCCCAGGTCTCGCGGACGTTTTACGCGCGCGGCCAGACGGGCCAGCAGCTTCTTCTGGGCGCCTATCAGGCCCTTTGCCGGCAAATCGCGGCGGGCGCCGTCACCATGTTTCCGCAGACCGAGATGCTCGATCTGGTCCTGGTGGATGGGCACGCGAAAGGGATCATCACCCGCAGTCTGGTCACGGGAAAAATCGAGGCGCACTCCGGCGATGCCGTTGTCCTCGCGACGGGTGGTTATGGAAACGTCTTTTATCTGTCGACCAATGCTCGCGGCTGCAATGTCACCGCCACGTATCGCGCCTACAAGAAAGGCGCGCTCTTCGCCAACCCGTGTTACACGCAGATCCATCCGACCTGCATTCCGGTCAGCGGCGAAAATCAGTCAAAGCTGACTTTGATGTCGGAGTCGCTTCGAAATGACGGCCGCGTCTGGGTGCCGAAGCAGGTCGGGGACAAACGCCCGCCGGCTCAGATTCCCGAAGCCGAGCGGGATTATTATCTCGAGCGGAAATACCCAAGCTTCGGCAATCTCGCCCCGCGCGACATCTCGTCGCGGAGCGCGAAAGAGGTTTGCGATGAAGGGCGCGGCGTGGGCGAAAGCGGGCGCGGCGTCTATCTCGACTTCGCGGACGCGATTGCGCGTTTGGGAGGGGACATGATCCGCGAACGGTACGGAAATCTTTTTCACATCTACGAAAAAATTACGGGCGAAAATGCCTATGAACGCCCGATGCGCATTTATCCGGCGGTCCATTACACCATGGGCGGGCTCTGGGTGGACTATAACCTGATGAGCAACGTCCCCGGGCTTCACGTAATCGGCGAAGCCAATTTTTCCGATCATGGCGCGAACCGCCTGGGGGCGAGCGCGCTCATGCAAGGCCTGGCCGATGGGTATTTCGTCCTGCCTTACACGCTGCCTGCTTACCTTGCCCCGCAGATCGGGAAGCGCCCTTCCACCGATCACCCGGAATTTCGCAAAGCGGAAAGCGAAGTCCGCACCCGGACCGAAAAACTGCTTGCGATCAATGGGAAACGGTCGGTGGATTCATTCCATCGCGAGCTCGGCCTTCTTCTCTGGGACAAATGCGGAATGGCGCGAAATGCCGCCGGCCTCCAGGAAGCGCTGACCAGGATCCCGCAATTGCGCGAGGAATTCTGGGGTGATGTCCGCGTCCCCGGGACGGGCGAGGACTACAATCAATCGCTCGAACGGGCCGGACGCGTGGCTGATTTCCTGGAGTTTGCCGAGCTAATGTGCACCGATGCCCTGACCCGCGACGAGTCGTGCGGCGGCCACTTCCGGGAAGAGCATCAAACGTCCGATGGTGAGGCCCGCCGGGACGATGAAAATTACGCCGACGTTTTCGCGTGGGAATTTCAAGGAAACGGCTCGATTGCGCCGCCGAAGCTGCATCGGGAACCGCTGGTGTTCGAAACGGTGCAGTTAACGCAGAGGAGCTACAAATGAGTCATCCCGAGCGGAGCGCAGCGCAGTCGAGGGACCCCGTGGAACTTCCGGCGACGCCGTCCCAATATTCCTCGGGATCCCTCGACAAGCTCGGGATGACGGGATGATTCTATGAAATTCAAGCTCAAGGTTTGGCGGCAACGCGATTCGAAGACGAAAGGCAAGCTCGTCGAATACGAAGCAGCCGGCGTTTCGCCGAATACGTCATTTCTCGAAATGCTCGATTCGGTCAACGAAGGGCTGGTCGTTAAAGGCGAAGAGCCGATCGCGTTTGACTCCGACTGCCGGGAAGGAATTTGTGGCACCTGCTCGCTCACCATCAACGGCGAAGCGCATGGACCGGATCATCCAGGCGCCGCTTGCGAGGTGTATATGCGGCGGTTCAAGGACGGTCAGACGATCGTCGTCGAGCCGTTTCGGGCGAAGCCGTTTCCGCTTATCAAGGATTTGGTGGTCGATCGGAGCTCGCTGGATCGAATTGTGCAGGCGGGCGGGTTCGTCGCGGCCCGAGCTGGATCGGCGCCGGAAGCGAACGCGACGCTCGTTCCAAAACATGATGCCGATCGTGCCATGGAAGCAGCGGCCTGCATTGGGTGCGGCGCCTGCGCGGCCGCGTGCCCGAACGCCTCCGCAATGCTGTTCACCGCGGCAAAAGTCTCCCATCTTGCTTTTCTGCCGCAGGGCCAGCCAGAGCGGACAAGCCGGGTCCGCAAAATGGTCGCCGCGATGGATGCGGAAGGTTTCGGAAACTGCACCAACACCTACGAGTGCGAAGCAGTCTGTCCGGCGCAGATCAGCGCCAGTTTCATTGCCAAACTTAATCGCGAGTACGCCGTCGCCAGTTTACGCCGAAACGCCGGCGAGTAGGTGGATCGGGCGCTCCGCCGCGCGATATTTTTCTACGCGGCTTCGCCGCCACTTTCTGGCATCGAGCGACGGAGCGCTCAATCCACCGTTTCGGACAAGCACCTCCAAAGTGTCGCATCGACCTCTGCGGAAACTCGTGCCGCCAGGCTTTCTCCATCGGCGTCCTCCCGCAGGACCGCAAACACAGTCGAGCCGGAACCGGAAAGTAAGGCGGCCCCTACTCCCGGTTGCTCTCGGAGCCAGTTCTTGAGATAACCAAGGAAAACATATTTCTCGAATACCGGCCGCTCCAGATCGTTCGCGAACCGGACGCCGCCAAACTCCTGCGGCGAATAATCAACGCCGGGCATCTCCCGGGATTCTCTCCATCTCCCGTAAGCCCAGGGCGTCGGAACTCCGAAGTCCGGCTTCACCAGGAGCAGTTGAAAACGCCCGGGCAATTCCGTCGGGGCGACAATTTCACCGCGACCTCGACAGATCGCCGGCGAACGCACGATAAAAAACGGGACGTCGGACCCCAACTGCGCGCCAAGCTCAATCAATTTGTTTTCCTCGAGACCGGTTGCGAAGAGTTCGTTGAGGCCGAGCAAGGTGCTCGCGGCGTCGCTGCTGCCACCGCCCAGGCCGGCCCCATGCGGGATTTTCTTCTCGAGAATGATTTTGAGGCCCGCGGCAATCTTGGTGGCGTCCTGAAAAAGTCTGGCAGCTCGGACGACGAGATTGTCCTCGCCCGCCGGCACCGAAGGATCGTCGCAGGAGAACTCGATCCCCGTTTCCCCGCGCGGCCTGGCTTCAATCGTCAGCCGGTCCGCGAGCGAGATCGGCGCCATGAGCGTTTCGATCTCGTGGAAGCCGTCCGCGCGCCTCCCCGAGATGTGAAAAGAAAGATTGATCTTCGCGGGCGCCGAAACCTGCATACCTTTATTTCTGCATAAACCTTCGCCGAATCACAGAATGAAGTCGCCTCCGATGACCAACCGCGATCGATTGATCGTGGCGCTCGATTTTCCGGCGCCGGCGAAAGCGCTCGCCCTTGTGTCGGTCCTGGCCGGTTCGGTTTCCATATACAAAATCGGCCTCCAACTCTACATCGCCGCCGGGCCCGCCATTGTTCAAGCGGTGGCCGCGACCGGCGCCAAAATATTCCTCGACCTGAAGTTGCATGATATCCCGAATACGGTGGCGAAGGCCGTGGCCGCTGCGGGAGAGCTCGGCGTTCAAATGCTCACTCTGCATCTCGGCGGAGGCAGCAGCATGCTGAAAGCCGCGGTCGAGGCGAAGCCGCCGCATCTTTCCTTGCTGGGCGTCACCGTCCTGACCAGCGCAACCCAGGAGACACTCACCGAAACCGGGGTGGACTCGGAAGTTTCAGATCAGGTGGTTCGTCTCGCCGATCTCGGGAGAAAATCGGGAATCGATGGATTGATCACCAGTCCGCACGAAGTCCGCCTTCTCCGGGAAAGGTACGGCCAGGAAATGACCCTGATTACCCCGGGGGTTCGCCCTGCCTGGGCGGCTGCTGACGATCAGAAGCGATTCACCACCCCAGCGGAAGCGCTCAAAGCCGGCGCGGATTATCTGGTCGTCGGCCGCCCAATCACCGCCGCCGAAGACCCCCGCGCCGCAGCGGACCGCGTGATCGAAGAAATGGCGGATTGAAGCTGCCATGCTGGAGGCGTTGCACGTCTATGACGACTTGGAGCCAAGGCCAGCCGCCCTCAACATGGCGATCGATGAGGCCTTGCTAAACTGCGCTCTCGTCCCAGTCCTCCGATTTTACCGCTGGCAACGGCCCGCGGCCTCCTTCGGCTATTTTGGCTGTTACGCGGAGGTGAAAAATCAGTCCGGCGACCGGGAGATTGTCCGGCGCTGGACCGGAGGCGGAATCGTTCCGCATGGAGACGATCTGACGTATTCGCTCATCGTTCCGGCAAGCGACCCGATGTTTGCCCGCTCGTCTCCTGAAATCTATTCGGAGGTCCACGAAGCAATCCGCCGGGCGCTGCAATCCAACGGGATCCCGGCCAGCCTCGCGGATTCTCCCGCGCCGAAAGTTTCCGACGATTGTTTTGCCAATGCCGTACCCGCCGACGTTCTGAGCGATGGCCGGAAGATTGCCGGCGCCGCCCACCGGAGATCGCGGGCAGGCCTGCTCCATCAGGGGAGCATTCAGTGGAATTTGCCCAGCCGCTTCAAGGAGGATCTCGCGCGCCTCCTTTGCGAACGATTCGAGCTCAAGACCATTTCGCCCGACACGATCGCGCACGCCATCCGGATCGCGGATACGAAGTACGGAACACCGGAATGGCTCATGCGCCGCTAGGCGCACGCCGAAATGGGTAGCCTGGGTCTCGATCCCGGCTACAGGGCTCCAACGCCGTTTCACGCGAGAAGCTTGCGCTACATTAGCGCTCCTTCTATCGTGGGCTTGTGGAAGTTTTTGCTGATTCACAGGCTCGTTCTACGTCTCGTGACGGCGCTTTGGCGCGGGTCATTCACGGGGTCCAGGCGGAACTCGATGAAGTGGAGGCGCGCGTGGCCCGGCAGGCCGCCGAATTCGATCCCGCGATCGAGGGTTATGTGACGTATGCCATCGGCAGTCGCGGCAAACGCCTGCGGCCGGTGATGGCGTTGCTCAGCGGCGGGGCCAGCGGCGGAATTACTTCAGGCCATCTCGATCTCGCCGTCATCGTCGAGCTGATCCACATCGCGACTCTCGTCCACGACGATATCATGGATGAAGCCGAACGGCGCCGGGCCCAGCCCACGGTCAATGCGAGGTGGGGGAATTCTCTCAGCGTCCTTTTGGGAGACTGCCTCTTCGCGCAAGCGCTCAATCTTTCCACGAATTTCGACAATGCCGAGATCAGCCGCGTGATTGCCCGGGCGGCGCGGGAAGTCTGCTCGGGCGAAATCATCCAGACGCAACGCCGGTTCGATCTGCATCTCAGCATCGATGATTACCTGCGCATCATCGAAATGAAAACCGGCTCGCTTTTTGCGGCCGCGGCCGAACTGGGGGCGGTCCTCAACGGGGCCGATCCCGAGACCATTCGCACCCTGAAAGATTTCGGCCGGAAGATCGGCGGAGCTTATCAGATTTTCGATGATTGCCTGGATGTCGCGGGCAATGAGGCCGACATCGGGAAAACCCTCGGAACCGATCTGCGAAAAGGAAAGATGACTTTGCCGATCCTCATGCTCCTGCAATCGGCGCCGGCGGACGAACGCGAGCGGTATTGCGAACTCATTCTCGAGGAAAAATCGAGTGCGATCACCAAGCTCCTGAAGATCGACGCGCCGAATGGGGCCCTGAAATCTTCGCTCGACACCGGAGACGATTGCCTGCGGGAAGCCCAGGCCGAGTTACATTCGCTTCCCTCGAATCGGTATACCGATTCTCTTTTTCAACTCGGTGACGCGTTGCGGGAAATGCTCGATCAGTTTCGTGTCTGACAATGCTGGATGGGACGGCGCCTCTCCCCCAAGGCGTCATTCGAATGGCCCAAATCAAAATTCGCGAAATGCCGCAGGACGAGCGGCCCCGCGAAAAGTTACTCGCGCACGGACCAGCGGCGCTCATCGACCCGGAATTAATCGCCATTTTGTTGCGGACGGGCTTGCCCGGGGCGAACGCGGTGGAGGTCGCACGGCAACTCTTGAAACGATACGGTTCGCTCTCCGGCTTGAGTCGCTGTTCCGTGGCAGAAATCGAAACCATTCCGGGGATTGGCCAGGCGAAAGCAATTCAACTCGTGGCGGCTTTCGATCTCGGCCGGCGCCTGGCGAACGAACGGCTTTCCCGCCAGAAACTCGATTCGCCCGAGCTCATCCACGACCTGGTCGCCGCCGAGATGCGCGCCTTGCATAAGGAATCTCTCCGCGTCATTCTGCTCGATACCCGCTATCATTTGCTTCGGATGGAGGAAATTTCGCTAGGCAGCGTCAATGAAAGCATCGCGCATCCGCGGGACGTCTTCCGGCCGGCCGTGATCTCCTCGGCCTATGCCGTGATCGTGGTGCACAACCATCCTTCCGGCGATCCTTCCCCAAGCCAGTCGGACCACAGCCTCACGAGACGTCTGGTCGAAGCCGCGGAGCTGCTCCAGATTAAATTACTCGACCACGTGATCATTGGCGCGCCGGCCGAGGGACGGCCCTCCTACTTCAGTTTCAAGGAGGCTGGCGTGCTGTGAAAATTCATCCGACCGCGATTGTGGATGGGGGCGCGCAAATCGGCGCCGACGTGGAGATTGGTCCGTATTCGGTGATCGGCGGCGACGTTATCATTGGAGAAAAATGCGTCATTCAATCTCACGTCGTGATTGAGGGCTCGGTGAAAATGGGCGCTGGAAACTTTATCGGCCATGGCGCGGTGGTCGGAGCCGGGCCCCAGGACCTGAGCTTTGCTCCGGAAACAAGAAGCTCGGTCGAGATCGGAAGCGGGAACGTCATTCGAGAGCATTGCACGATCCATCGCGGCAGCACGGAGGGAAGCGCCACGCTCATTGGCGACGATAATTTTCTGATGATTAACACGCACGTCGGCCACAACTGCAGTTTGGGAAATGGGGTCGTGATCGCGAACGACGCTTTGCTCGCCGGCCACGTTCGGATTGACGATCGAGCGTTCA
Source organism: Chthoniobacterales bacterium (assembly GCA_049278515.1). Classification (GTDB taxonomy): domain Bacteria; phylum Verrucomicrobiota; class Verrucomicrobiia; order Chthoniobacterales; family UBA10450; genus AV80. The sequence continues at coordinate 1,642 of JBAPMH010000021.1, read as the reverse complement.
TCGGCGGCGGCTCGCGTTTTCACCAGGGCATCCGAATGGGGCGCCTCGTGATGGCGGAGGGCCGGTTTACAAAAAATCTTCCGCCGTTTCTGGGCGCAGCCAAAAACGAAGTGTATGGCATGAACATCGTCGGCCTCCGTCGGGCGGGTTTTAGTGCTGAGGAGCGCGATGACATCAAGCGGGCGTTCAAGCTCCTCTATCGCAGCGGACTCAATACGAAGCAGGCCTTGGAAAAAGCGGCGGAAACGGAATTCGGCCCGGCGGGCCGGGAGTTTTTCGAGTTCGTCGCAAACGCTGGGAAGCGGGGCATTGTCGGCTACGGGAGCGGCGGCATCGAAGATTGAGAATTTCGAAATCCGAAGCGCGAAACTCGAAACAATTTTCGAAAACCAAAACAGGCAACACTCGGAAAACGCCGAATTAGCGTTTGGAATTTTTCCTCGGTTATTGTTTCGGATTTCGTGCTTCGGATTTCGGGTTTTCCCCCTGTAGCGCCAGAAATGCCAGCATTCGTCCGGTCCGCCCTTTTTCGGCCCGGTAGGAATAGTAACGATTCAGGTCGCAGGCGGTGCAAACCCCGCAGTCGTGCACTGTGGTCACACCGAGATCGCGGCATTGCCGGACGATTTCCGCCGCAAAATCGACTTCATAGTGCGGGGGCCGAATGCACGGCCCAAGTTGCACGACGAGGTCCGAAGCGCGGGACCCGAAATGTTGCCCCATTGCCTGGATGGCATTCGGGACGACGGCCAGCTCCGTGCCTTTTTTTCCGGAATGGACAAGGCCGATCGCCTTTCGAGCGGGATCGGCAAGATAAACAGCGCAGCAATCAGCGACGTAAATTCCGAGGCAAACGCCGGGTCGATTCGTGATCAGGCCGTCACAGCTTTCCAGACAGGCGGACTCGCTGGTCTGGTCGTCGACAAACCCGATCCGGTTCCCGTGCACCTGCTGCGCGGTAATAAACGGCGCGGAACCAAGCCCCTGTTGTCTCCGAATTTCCCGATGAACACCGTCCAGCCGCGCGAGTGCCTCCATCTTGTCGCGGGACACCTCGACACCGGGCACCCGCAAGGTGAAGCCGTGAATAAACCCGGGAAGCGAACCGAGAGCCTGGAATTGTTCAGCCGGACGCTGACCTGCGTTCACTTACTGCCGCGAGTCGTCCGCGTCGTAGTCGTGGTCGTCCTCGTTTGAATGGGCGGCCGGTTGCCGGCGTGGTTCAACTCAAGAGGGCTTGGCTTGGGCGCGGGAGTCGGCCTCGCATCGGTTCTCGTTTTGTCCCGCGTTTTCGGTTCGTCGAGCTCGTTGGAATAAACGATCTCCGTCGCCGTCACCCGATCGAATTCGGCCAGGGCTACATTGTAGTTATAGAGCGCCTGGATCCGGTTCGATTCGGCCTGCGTCACTTCCACGCGCGAGTTCAACACTTCCAGCTGGGTCCCGGCGCCCGCGCTCAAGCGCGCACTGGCCAGCCGCAACGCTTCCTGCGCCTGCCCGACGCTTTCCTCGGTCGCCTTCACCAATTCGGCGCTCTGGGTTAAATTCGAATCCTGTTGCTGGACCTCCAACTCCACCTGCCGGTTGGCGTCGTCGAACGTGATTTTCGATTGTTCGAGGACCGCGCGGGCCTGCTTCACCG
>JBAPMH010000020.1:0-23880 GCA_049278515.1 Chthoniobacterales bacterium | reverse complement strand
GGCCTGAACAGCGCCGTCCGCGCCCCTTCCTTGCAGCCGAGTGATCTCCTGCAAAAATGGAGACGAATGAAATACCTCAATGCTTTCGTCGCCGGACTGTTAATTACGCCGCTTTGCCTGGCCAAGCCTGAGACGGACACGAGCGAGTCCGCGAAGTTCGCCGAACTTGAAAAAAAGCACGGTGGCAGCAGCATCGGGGTTGCGACATTCGATGTCGCAAGGAACAAGCGGATCGAATACCACGGCCAGGAACGCTTCCTGATGTGCAGCACGTTCAAGGTCCTGGCGGTCGCGGCCATCCTCAAACGGGTGGATGAGAACAAGGAGAAGCTCGACCGCTTTGTCCCCTATGGCGAAAAGCAGCTGCTCGAATACGCGCCGGTCACACGCGCCCACGTTAAGGAAGGCGGGATGACGTTGGAGGCGCTCTGCGCGGCCGCGATTTCACAAAGCGACAACACCGCGGCCAATCTCCTGCTCGAAGCTATCGGCGGCCCGAAAGGCGTGACGGAGCTGGCCCGGGCTCTGGGCGACGACTTCACGCGGCTCGATCGGATGGAGCCGGAGCTGAACAGCGCAACTGAGGGCGACGAACGCGATACGACCACGCCCGCCGCGATCTGCCGCGATCTGGAGCGGTTGCTCACCTCGGATTTTCTTTCCCAAACTTCCCGGACGCGGCTGGAGGGTTGGATGCAGGCGAACGAAACAGGACCGAAATTGATCCGGGCGAGTGTGCCAGCGGATTGGAAAGCGGGTGACAAAACGGGCCGAAGCGGAAAGGGCGCTACGAATGACATCGCAATCCTGCGGCCGCCCTCAGGCGGGCCGGTGTTTCTTGCCATCTACACAATCGATCCCGCCGGCTCATCGGAAGAACGCGAAAAGCTGGTAGCGGACGCGGCGAAAGCCGCCCTCGACGCGCTCGGTAAATAAGCGTGCGTTGTCAGGGCGGCCGCTGTTAATTTTAGCGAATGTTCCGCCGGCGGATCGCAACAGGCATATTCTCGCTCTTCGTCGCCGCCGCGACCTACGGAGCGAATCCATTCCTCGACTCGACGAACGATAAGCCGGTTTCAGCTCAGTTCCGCGGCACGGAATGGGGAGAGGACCTCGCGGACGACAGCCCGTTTTCTGCGCGCGTGGTCACCACGCGGGTAGCCAAACCAGCCTGGGGCGCGATCTTCAAAATCGAATTCGTCGATCTGAAATCGAAGGCCCCGAAGAAACGCAAACTCGAGCCCGAGTATTTCATCGTGACCGATGAGCGAATTGTTTCGCTGAATGGAGAGAACAAGGAGTCGACCGTGAAAAAAATCGCGGCCATGACTGAACCGCCATCGTTCGAGCCAGGCGATGTTTTTGGCATCGCGACCGGCGAGTTCAAGCACGAAGACCGTCCGTGGGAAACGACCGTCGAAGTGAAAGGCGATCTTTGCACTTACCTCCGGAGCCATAATTCGGGCCACTTCTCAAAAGTGGTTTGGAAGAAAGGCGTTGGCCTGGTCGAATACGCTTACGGCTACGGCGCGGCCGCAGACGGTTACCGACTGAAGCGCGCGAAATAAGATCGGAACCCGGCGATGCCGCTAGACCTACCGACAAGGTGAAAGTCTTGTCCGCTTTCCTGGCGATTTTGCTGTTGGGTTGCTTCGCTGCTCGCGTCGATGCCAACGAAGAAATCACCTGCAAGTCGCCGGACGGCCGATTCGCGTTGCGCTATCACGCTGACGGGAATCCTGCGATCGTAGAGACGCGGACGCACCAGGTAGCGGCGGACCTGGTGCCCGATGATCCGGACCTCGCAGTGACGGACCTGCTCTGGTCGGCCGATTCGCAACGCGTCGCTTGCTTCAACGAGGCCGGGGTAGGTGCAACCAGGGTTTTGTTCCGGGCGAGTGCAGGGTTCGAAGAAATCCAGCTACCCAATTTGCCTGATCCGAATCCTCCGGCAGTTACGCCTTCGGACACACCGGCTAACGAGACGAATCGGCGATTGGTGCCCATTGCGTGGCTGAAGTCCGGCGACTTGGTGTTGGAGAACGAATTCCTAATCCCTGCTTGGGGACGAGCCGCCCTGGAAATCACAATCGGGTTCGATCAAGAGCGGCGGGCGTCCATTCGCAAAGCCGAGCCGCAGGAGACGTCGATCATCGATTATTTCGCGCAGCTTCCGCCACGGACACTTGAAGATACAGCCTTGAAGATGCTCGGCTTCCTCCGCAGAAACGGCACGATCATCGACAAGAAGAATGGTTACATCCAATGCAAAGGCGATGGAGCTCAGGGGGATTTCGAAGTTGCCCTCTTCCGCTATCGTGACCGCCGACCGCTCCTGGTCGTTTCGACCGGCAGCACAGAAGGAGAGAAGGGAACTTTCCTGCAGTTCTTCGAAGCTGGGGCGGACGGCGCAATGCATAAAATCGCTGACTCCGTCTTTCCCATGGCCGGCGCCGGTCGGGATGAGGACGGCGGGCCCTCCGGAAAATGGCAGTTCGATTTGCCGCGCTACGGAAAGACGATTCTCGTGCGCAATCCGCGCTCCGGAAAAGTCGTGCACCGAATCACCTGGAACGGCGAAACATTTCAGAACGATAAATAGGCCATCTCGTTATTGCACCTGGGAGGTTTCAGCATGGTCTCCTGCTGACCAGGTCCGCCGGAAATTACAACGGCCGCTCCGGCATCATTCGTTGATGTTATCGAGTCCGGCGAATTTCCAGCCAGTTGAGGTTAACTCGAAGAGGTAACGAATCGGCGCGTTTTCGCGGTCGTTAGGAGTTTGCTTAAAGGGGCAGTAAATCTCATATCCTTTGGCGGAATCTTTTTTCGGCTCGGCCTTGGCGAAACATTGGGCGGCATTGGCTTCACCGTTAAAGATTTCACCATAGCGGCGCAGAAAATCCGCTTTGTCTTTCACTTTCTTTTGAAGGTAGGGCATCGACAGCGGAAATTTCGTCATCCCCGCGACAGCCGGCTTATCACCCGCGGCGACGGCCGATTTAAACTTCTTCCAGAACGCCGGAAAATCGGTCTGGGCAAATGCGCTTGAAGATAACAGCAGAATCAAAATTCCGGCTAAGAACGATTTCGTTTTCATGGGCTTGTCTCCACTTGTTCGCGTCACTTCGACGCGACTGCCTTCAGGTTTAGCTGATCATTGAGATAACTGACGAGATAGCGCAGCGGGTGGGTTCGATCGGAACCAGAGGCGTCGAGGAATTTTTTCAGGAGCGGAATCGCGGCAGGGCGGGCCTTGATCGCGGCGAGGAGGTCGGCGCGAAATTCGGCGTCTTCGAGGGCGGCGAAAATGTTCGCGAGGCGCAAGGAGGCTTCCGGGACCAGCTCGGGCTTGGTCGTGTCGGCGAACTGCGCGAGGGTGAGATCGAGGGCGCCGGCCCAGTCGTGCATGCGCCAGAGGGTCATCGCGCGCAGGTTGCGAACTTCGGCGGCGTAACGGCCCTTGGGAAAGGCGCGGTCGTAATCGTCGAGCGCACCGAGAACGCGCTTCGGATCGAAGGGCTCCCGCTGATAGGATTTTCGCTGGATTTCCATCAACCCATCTTTCGGGTCGGTTCCGGCCAATGGGACGCCAACGAGCGTTTCGTAGGGACGGGAGAGAGCGTGGACCGAGCGGGCCAGGACGAACATTGCCGCCTCGCGCTTCTTGCTCTTCGGATATTTCGCCAGAAAAGCGCGCGCCATCTTTTCCATCCCGGCATGATCGCGCGACATGTAGGTCGCGTGGCTATCGGGTTCCTTCGCGGAGGGAATATCCGTTTCCACTTCCACCCGCGCCCCGGCCGTCAACGCCAGCAGAGACATCTCGAGATAATCGGCGATCGGCTTGTTTGCCGGGTCCCGCTGCGCCTCTTCGATCTCCGCCTCGACCGCTGCGTCGGTGTCCTCTTTCGTCGAGATGGGAGGCGGCGTGCGCTCGGACAAATTTGTCCGATGCAAGACGTCCAGCCGGATGTTCACATAGGTCTGCTGCATTTTCGGCGTCAGGTTCGGCTCGGAGAAAAACTGCGCCAGATCGTCGAGGAAGGTGATCCAGTAATCGTCGCCCGTATCCACAATCGCGCCCTGGGCCTTGGCCTGGAGCTCGCGCACGGTCGCTCCCACACTGGCGATGTCGCTCTCGTGCAGGTGATCGCGCATCCCCGCGATCCGCTTCTCGATGTCGTTCCAGGCCTCGGCGACCTTTCGGCCATCTTCCGAAGAATCATTCCGCTCGGAAGCAATCGCGCCGAAATCATGGATCGGATAACCCATGATGTTAGCGTCCCGGAGTCTGATAGGATCTTCCCAGTTGGTTGCATTCGTTTTTTCCACCGACGGAAAACTCCAATACGCGGCCAGCCGGGTGGCTTCCTTCGAGTTCGGACTCTCAGTCCGGAGACGCTGATAAATCTCGCGCGAAACGGCTTCGCCATTGATCTCTCGCGCGAGCTGCTCCGCGTAGTCGGAAGCGCGGGCGAGTTTGGGCATCGCTTCGAGCGCTTTCCAGCGCGCTTCCGCGGCGAGAGGCGAGCCAGGGCGCGCGCGGGCCGCGTTCATCCACCAGCGGGAAGCGTGGCGAAGCTCGTCGCGCTCGGAAAGCTCCGCGTCCGGATTCTTGATCCCCATCGAGCGCGCGTTTTCCCGGCGATGAACGAGCGTTAGCGCACCGTTAATTTGCAGCAACGCAACCGGCGTGTCCGCCCGGTTTTCGGGGGCCAGATAATCGTGAGTCACGTTTGGGGCGGCGGCGTTCGCGTCCAGCGGAGCGCGCAACAGCTTCCCGCGTGCGTCCGCCCACGCGTTCGCCAGTTGCACCATTTGCTCGGCTTTATCTCCCGACCCGCTATTCGCCGCGGCCGTCAGCTTTTCCAGCTGCGCCGCGATCGTTTTCGCGCCGCCGTTGTCGAGAAACTTCCGGGCTTCGGAAAAATTTTCCTGGGCAAGATAACGTTCCGCGATCACGGCCCGCAATTCCCGGCGGGCACTCTCAGCCAGCCGGTCGCTTGTCGCCGCCGGCACGAGCTCCGGCAACGGGGCAAAGTTGAGCAGCGTATCGATCGCTTCCTGGACCTGCTGGAATTCGGCGCCGGTAATATTTGGGTAGACCGCGCTATCTTTCATCACCCAATCACTGACTGAATAAGGGTAATTCGTGCCGGAGACGTACCGGCCCTGCTCGAGCTGGCCCTGTTTCTCGACTGTTGCGGGCGCTTCCTCTTCCTTTTCCTCCTCCTCGGACGGCGAAACGCTCGGCGAAGGCGCCGGGACTATTTTGTTCGTGTCGTTTATCCGGAGCAGTTGCACCAGCTCGACGAAGGCCTCGCCTGCCTGGTGATTATCCTGGAGGGCCAGGGCCAGCCGGAGGCGCCCGCCGAGAGCCAACGGGCTCTCCGGAAAGTTTTTCAGCAATCTGCGATAGGTCTCAATCGCATCCGCCGCTTTCTTTGCGCGCTCGAACGCGATCGCTCGGACGAGCAGCAGGTCGTCGCTTTTCTCGAGCTGATCGGGCGACAGATTCGTGAGCTGCAAAGCTTCGGTTTGATTGCCGGCCGCGCTCGCCCCCTGGGCGAGGAGCGCCAGATAGCGCGGCTGCCAATCGCCTGTTTTATAAAGGTCCTTCTGTTGCGCGACCGCCGCGGCGATCTTTGGCAGAACGGTGCGCCGCCATTTTTTGACGGCCGCGGGTTGATCGTACTCACCGTTATAATTGTCCGCCTCCGGCGCACTCAGGACGAGATAAGCAAACCCCATCGCGATGCGCGGATGACGCGCGACCAACCCATACGCCGCCGGCGCGTCCGGCTTCGTTCCGAGGTGGGCCAGACATTTTTCGCACATGAACAAGGCCGACTTCAGCGTCTCGGGGTGACCGGGCGTCTCCGCTTGCGCAATGTAATGCTCGAGCGCCTTCAAATAATTGCCGCCATCGAAGGCGAGCGCGCCGAGCCAGCCGAGCGCATCGGCGTCGAAACGCCCGCGCGGATAGGCATTTCGAAATCGCTCGAACAGGACTTGGGCGTCGAGCCGCAGCTTGGCCCGTTTGCGCTCGTCGTCAGCGTTGCCGGCAGAGTCGTCATCGCGTCTCTGGCGCGAATCGAAAAACGAGCAACGCGCGAGGAGGAACTGCGCCGCCTCCGCCCGCGGATGTTTTGGAAACTCCTTCACCACGCGCTCGAACCATGGCCGGCATTTGTCGCGATCGCCCTGGACATAAGTCAGGGCGCCGGAGAGGAAGAGCCAGTGAGCGCGTAACGCGCCTTTCCCCGCTTTCCCCTTTGCCTCCAGCTCCGTGGCGGCATCGGACGGCGCCGAGGGAGTTACCTCCTCGTCGTCCCGAAATTTCTTTTCGGGAGCGAAACCAAAATAATCCCGGTGCGCCACGCGCCATTTGAGGTAGTCAGCGGCAGCCGTGCGGTCGGCGGCAGAGCCAACGAGAAGGTCGCGCACGTCGTGGAGGAGATTGCACCACGACTTAGCGGCGGCATAATGCCGGCGCGCCTGCCCGAGCAGGTCGTCGACCTTCTTCACGAGCGCGGCCGGCGATTCCGTCCGGAGCTGATCGGCCATCGCGTTGAGCTCGCGCTCGAAGTCCGGGATATTGCCGTCGTCTTTCAGCTCTGGCGACGTCTCGAGGAAAATTTCGCCGAGCGATTTGCCGGGAAGAAAATCAAGGGTTTCGCCGAGGGTCATCGCCGGCTCGTCGAAGCCGTCGCCGCCGGTTGCCTGCGCGAGGCCGGGCGCGAAACCGATCGCCGCGGCGCAAAAAAGGAAGAATCGAATTCTCATGGTGAAACTGGTTGCCATTGCGATTGCGAATCGAAGTTGAGGATGCGCCATTGAGCTTGCGAAAAGTTCGCCGCGGGCGCGAGCCGAATCGATCCGGTGCGCAGCGAGTGACGGGCCCGCAAATGGCTGAACCGAAACGTCAACCGGGTGGCCAGCGGAATTGCCACCGGCCGGCCACCGGCTTCCCCGGTAACCCGCCAGAATTCGCCCTCGCCGGCGTCGCGAAAGATCGCGGCCGGCGCTTCGATTTGGAAGGCATAGCCGCGTTCGCTGGCGGTGCTGGAAAACGCCAGGTCCGCCTCGCTGTTGTTCACGAGTTCGATCTGGGAAGTGTCCGGATTGACCCGAACCGACACCTGCGGCGCAAACTCCAGATGCCCGAGCTGCCGCAAGGACCAGCCACTGGGATCGGTCGAATCCGGAAAACGAAAGAAAACAACGCCTCGTGCCTTTGTTCCCTTCGCCGCCGAGACGGCACGCGCGAGGGCGGCCCGGTCCGGCAACCGCGCCGTCACTGATTGCCCGGTCCGGACCGCGGCGTTGTCCACGCGGGTGTCACGTTTCGCACGAAGCGTGGTCACACCGAGGCTCGTCGGGGCAACCACGTCGAGGGCGCTATTGAAACAGACATCGTCCCAATTCCAGCTGCGGATGTGGCCGCGCGATTTGCCGTCGGGATCGAACACCGTCAGGCGCGCGAAGACCGGCAGGCCGACGCGCCATGGGATTTGCACTTCATTCCATTCCGCCAGGTACCGCTCGATCTTCTCCGGCACGATTAACGGCAGCGGCGCCCCTTCCTTCGGGTCCGGTTCGAAATCGTAGAGCATGACCAGGAGCTCGTCCGCGGCGCCACGGAACTCTCGGGCAGCGGAACTGTGCGCCCAGTGAGGCAGGGCGGTGATCGTCACCCGCGGCACCAGTTTGTGGAGTTGTTTCAGGGTCGCGGCGTAATCGCGAAGCAGCCGATCGGGCGCATCGTAATCGAGTTGCAATTCTTCCGCGCCCCTGGCTGCGAGGGCGAGAGCTGACAAAAGGGCCTCCCTGGCTTGCGCGGTAAACGGGGTGCGCTCCCGCGATTCCAAGCGCACGACCGGCACGAAGCGCAGCGCCGGCGTGTTCGCTGGCAGATCAAAGCGGGCGCTCCACCGCCACGCCTCGCCGTGCTGGACCAGTTCACCGACCTGCCAATGGATTGCACGCACACCTTGCGCTTCGAGCTCGGCCATCTCTTGCGCGCCGGGCGGCTCGTTCCGCTGCCACGCCCAGTATTCAGTGTCGAATCCAGCCGCCGTCACGCAGCCCAGACTCAGGAGCGGCAAGGTGAGCCAGCGCTTCTTGAGGTGCGTCCGAGTCACGCCTCCGGACTCACGAGTTTTCGTAAAGCTTCCTCGAAAACCGATTTCGTCTGCGGCAACGGAACGCACGTTTCAAAATGACCCGCCTCGGGAAGTGACAAAATCTCGGCGGAATCCCCGGCCTTCTTCGCCGCTTCAACGTATTCGCGGACAGACGCTGCCTCGACGATCGGATCTTTTGCTCCCTGGATAAATATTTGCCGCGCGCCGAGCGGCAGCCGCTGGCTCGGCGAGGTCTCGGCATATCTCGACGATACCTTGTCGGGTCCGCCGCCGAGTAGCGGTTCGACGGAAGAATGACAACTGTTCGGAGGACCGATCCGATATTTTTCCAGATTGGTGATGGCGGCGAGACCGAGCACGCCGTGAATCGCAACAGGATTCTCCCGGTAAAGCTCGCTGGACTTTGGAAGCCTGGCGCGGCTCGCCAGCCAGAGGGCAAGCTGGCCGCCGGCTGAGTGTCCGGCAGCGTAAACGCGATTTAAGTCGAGGTGCGACTTCGCCGCCATGCCACGGAGGGCATCAGTCGCCGCGGCGACGTCGAGGAAGGTGCCGGGCCACCCGCCGCCAGAGTCGCCCAGTCGCCGGTACTCGATCGTCCAGGTCGCGACGCCCTGTTCGGTGAACCAGGCGGCGAGCCGGGTCATGTAAACGTAATCAAACTCATTTTGCCAGCAGCCACCGTGGATCACGAGCATCACCGGAAATGGACCATCGCCTTTCGGGACGCGAAGCTCGCCAAATTGCTGAGGTCCGTTGCCGTAGGCAATCCGTTCCCCCGGCCCCGGCAACGGCATGTCACCCAGCTCCGACCAGGTCAGAGTTTTGGCGTCGAGTTCAGCGCGGCGCGAGGTCATGGCAATGAATACCAAGGCCAGAAGAAGTGTTTTCATTCAAGGCCTGGCAATCTCACGGCTTGGTTGATCCGGCACCCTGTTTCATCGCGGAGATCGGTTTTCCATCCAGGCCGAAATAAGTTTTCGAGGTCTGTTTTCCCCGTTCGTCGTAGGTCGCTTCCCAGCCATGGTACCCGTCCTTGTGCAGAACAGGTTCGCCGTTCACTCCGTGATAAGTCTGCCGGGTAACATTCCCGCGCGCGTCGAAGCTCGCCTTCACGATGGCAAACCCGCCGGGCAAGAGCCCGGCCTTTCCGTCGAGACCCAGGTAGGTCGTCGCGATCTCGTTGCCGCGCTCGTCATATTCCGCTTCCCAACCATGATGACCATTCTTGTGCAGAACGGGCTCATCTCGAGCGCCGTGGAACGTCATCCGGGTCATCCGGCCATGCACATCATAGGTGGCCTTGACGATCGCGAAGCCACTCTGCTGGGAAATCGGTTCTCCATCGAGGCCGATGAACGTTCGAACGGTTTCATTGCCGTGATCGTCAAATTGCGCCTTCCAGCCGTGATACGATTTCTGGTAGAGCGCCGGCCGGTCGTCAGGACCAAAATAGGTGGTGCCGGTCTCATTGCCGCGCCCGTCGTAGCTCCACTTCACCGTGGCGTAGCCGTCCGGCAATAAGATCGGCTTTCCATCGAGCCCGAGAAATGTTTTCGACGTCCTTCTTCCGCGCTCGTCGAAGCGCGCTTCCCAACCGTGATGCCCTTCCTTGTGCAAGACCGGCTCACCATTGACCCCAAGCAAGATCAGGCGGGTCTGCTTGCCGCTGGCATCATAGGCAGATTTAATCGTGGCAAAACCGCTGGCGAGCAGCATCGGTTTTTCATCCAGGCCGACATAAGTGTCGAGGATCTCGTTTCCGCGCTCATCGTATTCCGCGTCCCAACCGTGGTTGCCGTCTTTATGGAGCACCGGCTCGCCGTTAACCCCACGATACCTTTTCCGGATCACCTTTCCGCGGCCGTCGTAACTGTTAAGGGCCTTGTGGACGCCGGATTCCTTTTCGATCGTCGGGTTTTCGGCGGCATCGAAATAAGCGTGCTCCAGCTCGTTGCCATCCGAATCATATTTTTTCCGGATGATGGCGTAACCGGCCAGCAAGGCAGCTGGTTTGCCATCTACTCCCACGAAGGTTGTCGCGGTCTCATTTCCCCGCGCATCGTACTGGGATTCCCAGGCGTGGTTGCCATCCTTATGCAGGACTGGTTCTCCGTTGATGCCAAAGTAACCTTGCCGGGTCTTTCGGCCCCTTGCGTCGAAGATCGATTTCATCGTTGCGTAACCCGACGTCACCAGGGTCGGTTTTCCATCCAAGCCGACATAAGTAATGGCAACCTGATTTCCGCGGGCGTCGAATTGTGCCTCCCAGCCGTGGTTGCCATCCTTGTGCAAGACAGGCTCACCGTTTACCCCATGGTAACTCATCCGGGTCGTCTTGCCTTGCTCGTTGAAAGTGGACCTGAAGATAGCGGCCCCAGCCCCCAGTAATGTCGGCTTTCCGTCCAGCCCAATATAGGTGGATGTGATCTGGTTGCCGTGCTCGTCGAACTCAGCTTCCCATCCATGATACCCATCCTTATGCAGGACCGGTTCGCCTTGTGCCCCGTGATAGGTGTTGCGACGCATCCTCCCGAAAGCGTCGTTTTCGCTTTTTGAAATATACCAGCCATCCTTGACCGGCATTGGCTTGAGGTCGGGCCCCAGAGAACGCACTTCCTTAAGCAACCCCTTCTCATCGTAGAGGAGCTCCAAGCCGCAGTTGCCGGTGCTGTCGAGCATGTTCTTGCCGTCGGCGTCGAGCGAGAGCAGCTGGGTCACCTGGCCGCGCGTGTTATGGCTGATGCTTTGCCCAAAAGCGCCGTCGGGCCCCGCAGCCGGGAGGTTCTTCCCATCTAGAAAAGTGATGCGGTCCTCCCATCCGTCCTTGTCGTAGTGAATGGAAACATACTCGGCCTGGGAGCTGCGTTGTAACTGCGGGAATCCGTCCGGTCCTACAAAGTGAGCCAGCCGGGTGGAGGACCGGTCCGAACCGGGCAGCGAATAAACAAAGCCGAACACCATGTTGCCGTCCCGGTCCAGGCCACGCTCGTAGATGATTTCGCCGTTGTCGTTCGAGACCAGCTCCCACTGGCAGAAAGTGTGGAGGCCGAGCCGCTCCGCGCGGGCTTGCGATTGACCGCTTTCGGCATCGCCGGAATCCGCGTCGCGTTTCCACAAGTAGGTCCCGACATTATGATTTGTCGTTGGCTTTAGGTTCGAATCAACGATGACCAGGCGGAAGGCGGGTTTCCACCGAATCCGCCATCCTTCCCGGGTGACCCCTTTGTGCACCAGCATATACGAAACGGCATGGTGGCGGGCTTCATCTTCAGAGATGGGAATCTCGCCGAAGGGGAACCCGTTGCGCTTGCTGAACTCACTGAAGTAAGCCTTATGTTCCTGGACAAAAAGGTAGTAACCACCCCACAGGGTAGCAATCAAGGCGACCGCGAGGGCGCAGGCAATGGCCAGGGTTACACGTTGTTTTCGCTGCTGCGCTACCTGTTCGGCGCGGAGGCGCTCAGCCTGGGCCAGGGCCTCTCGGGTCAGCCGCGAATCCCGGCTGGCCTTGATGACGGGAACAAGAACGTCATGCGTCAGTTCCACCCGGCGGGTATGATGCCGGTCTTCGTAGGCCAGAAGACGGCGATTCACCAACTCATTGAGAATCGGAAGGGTGACATCCGGACGGGTCAGTGCATCATCCAGGGCGCAGCTATTACGATGACCGCTGGCGGTGAGGAGTTCGTCTTCAATAAAGAGGCGCACGCCAGGCGGAAAATCGTGAAGGGTGCGGAGATAAAAATCCTCAAAGATCTTGTGTTGCTCAACCTCCAGCAGATCCGGCGTAATCTTCGCTTCCGGGCCGAGCGCGAGCCGCCGCTCGTTCAATTCCCTCAAGACGAGACTGAGCAAGGCCGGCGCAACCGTCATTTCGCCGGTCTCAGTCGTGGCGCCGGCCACATACTTCACAATCCGCTCCTCGACCCCCGGCGCCAGTAATCCGGACCCGAGAGCGATCACCTGCCGGGCCTGCTTTTCGCCCATGGGCAAAAGGCGCAGACGGTTCTGACCCAGGGCGCGGAACTGGGAGCGAATGCGGTCGAGGTCCGCGAGATAATCTTCCCGCATGGCCAGGAGCACCTTGAGCGGCGCCGGCTTGAAGTTGAATCCCTGCACCCGTGAGGGATCGTCGCGCAAGACCGCCGGGGGACGGTTCTCGACCAGGTCCGCGAGCTCGACCACGAATGCTTCGCCCCGCGCCACGCGCGAGGGCGTCTCCCGCCCGAGGGTGAAGGACTCCTCGAATTGATCGAAGGCGAGGAGCGGCGTCACCAGGTCGTTCCGCGCACTCCAAAAATGGTTTCCTTCCCGGTGAAAATATTCCCACAAGGTCTCGTTAGGCCGGGGCAAGGGCGCCTCGACCCGCGCCGCCACCGCCGCCGCGCCAATGGCATCGACGACTTGCATGGAGAGCGGATTCGCGCCTTCGAGATAATCCAGTCGAATCGGGACGGGCAGGATGTTCTCCTCGCGCAACGCCGGGAAAAGGCCGGCCTGGATCAGCGACGTTTTTCCGAGGCCTGAGACGCCGTAGAGCAGGGTTAGGGTATCGCGGCGGACCAGGCGAACGAGGTCGTCGATCTCGTCGCCGCGGCCGGCAAAGAACTCGCGATCGCCTTCGGTAAACGAGGCGAGCCCAATCCAGGGATGCTGCGCGTCGGCCCGCTCGCCCCCCGGGTCGGTCATTGGGCAGCGGCCTTCAAACGGCGTTCGCGCACGATGTCGGTAAGGGCCTTGACGAACTCCGGCTTTGGTTCGCCGCCGGCTGCCCGGGTGTAGTGAAATTCGCGGAAGCCGCTAAAGCTCACCGCGCTCTCCGGCGTTTCATCGATGATCACCGGATGAATCAGCCGGGCCGTCGCCCTGTCCATGTCTCGCAGCCGCTCGAGCGCGCGATTCCATTCCCGAATGAAAATGCCTTCGTCGCGCTTGTTTGTATTCGCGGAGATGACCGGCACAAAAACGTCGCAGCTGGCAATGTTCTGCTCGATGACCGGCCACCAGGGGTCGCCCGAGCCCAGCCGTCCTTTGTCGAACCAGACATCGAGTCCCGCGCTGCCGAGGCTGTTCTGGAGCCGCTCGACCGATTCAACATCCTGGCTCGCGTAACTCACGAAAACCGCCGGTGGCTTGCTCGTGCTAAACGAGGCGTGCACCTCGGAAGCGGCGGGCTTTTTCTCCGTAAACGCATCCCATTTTTCCGCCAACTGATCGACAAATTCAATCGGGCTCGCGACCCCGAACGACTTCGTTTGCGGGCTGAAGTTCTCCAGGAAATCCCGGAGATGGGCGTCGGACACCACTACGCCATCCGCGACAAACTCGCGCGCTTCGTTGCCGCTATAAAGGCGGTCGCGGCGGCTCAGCCGGACGAAAAACCGCGCCAGCCAATCGGGGTGGGCGTTGCCGATCAGAAGCAGGCGCTTGGTGCGCAGCTCGTCGAACAGATTCGCGAGCCGCCCGGACATCGATTCCTCGTGGAGTTTCCAAATAAACTCGAGCGTCTCCTCGTCGACCAGCGCGCTGTCCGGGATGCCGGAGATCCTTCCGAAAAGCTGAAACACGACGCGGTGGGGCGAGCGGGCATAATCTCGCGGAATGTCGCACAGGGCGGAGTTCGGGGCATAGGCAAAGACGTGATCGGCAGGGGTGCCAAGGGCTTTGGCGAGAAAGGAATCGACCGTCGTGCTCACGAAGAGGCGGAGCGGCTCGATGGCCGCCAGCTTTCGGAGCGGCTCGGGCACTTCGACCTGTCCCTGCACCTCCGCGAGAATTTCGAACGTCTTGACGTTGACGTCGTCGCGGGAATTGCGGCGGCTGGCGTTGAGATAGGCGGCGACCACCTGGTCGATGCTCGAGCAGGGACCGCATTCCTCGACTTCCAGTTCCCGGGCCAGCCGTTGGGCGAGGTATTCGTAAAGCAGCCGCGATTGTCCCTCGATTTCGATTCGCAATAAATCGCGACCGATAATCGGGACTACGACGCCCTTGGCAATGGCCTGGAGCAATTTGCTCCACTGTTTCGAATCGTCAGTCACAATCTCGTGAGATTGTCAGGAACAAATAAATTTCGCAACGGTGGATCGCGCGCTCCGTCGCGCGATTCTTGCGGCTCCGCCACCAGCTCAACATCATCGAGGGGCGGAGCGCTCGATCCACCTGCGCCTTGCTTCCCCCTTTGCAGCCTATCTGCGCTTTCCTATTGCAATCTCTCGCCGGAATCGTTCTCCTCGCGCAAGCGCAGGGATCCGCCATCACCCGAATTCATTTCATAACCGGACGCCAAATATGGACGCAGCAAATCCACCAAGCCTAGGAGCCGACCTCAGCGAACAGAAGCGACCTGAACTGACCATTCGTGGCCTGATTGTCGGCGTGGTCATTACGCTGGTCTTCACGGCCGCGAACGTTTACTTCGGCCTCAAGGCCGGTCTGACGTTTTCCACCTCGATTCCGGCGGCGGTGATTTCGATGGCGATCCTGCGCAGTTTCAAGAACGCCACTCTGCAGGAGAACAACATCGTGCAAACGGTCGCGTCGGCGGCGGGCACATTATCATCGATCATCTTCGTTCTGCCCGGTTTGATTATGATCGGTTGGTGGACGGGATTTCCGTTTTGGATTTCGTTTTTGATCTGCGCTCTCGGCGGAATTCTCGGCGTGATGTATTCGATCCCTCTGCGGCGGGCGTTAGTTACCAACTCGGACCTGCCGTATCCGGAAGGTGTGGCTTGCGCCGAGGTGTTGAAGGTTGGAAGCGGCGGAGACAAGACAGATGCAGCTGAAGTAGAACATAGCCGCGCGGGTCTCCGCGCGGTGCTGTGGGGCTCCATCGTGGCCGCGGTCTTTTTCCTTGTCGTCAAAACCCAAATCTTCGCCGAGGATGTCGCGGAAACCTTCCGCATCGGGAAGCGCGGCGCGGTCAGCGGTTATGATTTTAACCTATCGTTTGCGCTGCTCGCGATCGGTCATCTTTGTGGCTTGTCCGTCGGCATCGCCATGCTCATCGGCGCCACGATCGGGTGGGGCTGGCTCGTGCCATATTATTCCGCGCTCGGCGGCGACGTAACGACTGCGGTCGGCACGCTCGCAAACGTGACGTGGAGAACCAAAGTGCGCTTCATTGGCGCGGGCGCGATCGGTGTCTCAGCAATTTGGACTTTGCTCAAGTTAATCAAACCTGTGGTCAGCGGCCTGGCTGGCGCGATGGCCGCTTCGCGTGCTCGCAAGGCTGGCAAAGCAGATACGCTGCCGATCACCGAGCGCGACATCCCGATCGGCATCGTCGGTATTATCACGCTGGTTTGCATGCTGCCGATCGGCTGGGTCCTTGGCTCCTTCGCCAACGCAAGCGGGCTTGGCTCGCATCTGTGGACGCTGGTCATCGGCGGCGTCTTCTATGTTTTCTTGATGAGCTTCTTCGTCTCGGCGGTCTGCGGTTATATGGCCGGGCTGATTGGTTCGTCGAACAGCCCGCTATCCGGCATCGGCATTCTCGTCGTGATCGGGGCGGCGCTCTTGCTCGTCTTCGGCGTGCAACCTTACGTGGGACCGGACGCGACCAAAGCTCTAATGGCCTTCGCGCTTTTTACCACCGCCGTGATTTTCAACGTGGCCGCGATTGCAAACAACAATTTGCAGGACTTGAAGACCGGTCAATTGGTCGATGCGACGCCGTGGAAACAGCAGGTCGCCCTCATCATCGGTGTGCTTGCTGGGGCCGTTGTCATCCCGCCCGTGCTAAACCTCGTGAACCAAGCCTACGGTTTTGTCGGCGCACCGGGCGCGGAGTTACGACCCAATCCGCTCGCGGCTCCGCAAGCCGGCTTGATCTCATCGCTCGCCCAAGGCGTCATCGCCGCGAACATCGATTGGAGCTTGATCCGGATGGGCATCTACATCGGCATCGGCATCATCGTGCTCGACGCCATTCTGGCGAAAACGACGAAACACATGCGTGTTCCGCCTCTCGCGGTGGGGCTCGGAATTTATCTGCCGACTGCGAGCACACTCATGATCGTGGTCGGCACGATCGTCGGTTGGTTCTTCGATCGCGCGGCCGACCGCACCCCGCGACCAAAAGCCACTAAAGACCTGGGCGTTTTACTCGCCTCGGGTCTGATCGTCGGGGAAAGCATCATCGGCGTCGTCATCTCCGCCGTCGTAGTCTTCTCTGGGGTCGCGGCACCGCTTGCGCTGGTCGGCGCGGGATACGAGACCGCGGGGAAAATCATCGGCGGAATCGCCTTCGCGGCGATTGCATTCGTGCTCTACCGATGGGTCCTCGGAATGGCGTCGAAGCGGTCGGCGTAAAACGCGTGACCCGGTAGGCCGGCTCGGATTCCCATGGCAAACATCGATCCGTCCAATCCGCCCAACGAGTTCCCGGACATCGTTGGGCCGCACCCGACGAACCCAATCCTGGACCGATTCCGCCCATTCATTCCGGCGTCGGCGCGGTTGCGTGAGCTGACCCCGGTGCCGCTCATCATGGGCACGTTGCTCGGGATGGTCTTCGGCGCGTCGTCCCTTTATCTCGTCCTCAAAGTGGGGCTGACGGTAAGTGCCTCCATCCCCGTCGCGGTCCTTTCCATTACGTTCTTTCGGTTCCTCTCCTGGATCTCGAAGAACAGGATCCGCAACGCCACCATTCTCGAGAACAACATCGTCCAGACCGCTGGCTCCGCCGGCGAATCGATCGCATTCGGTCTCGGCGTCACCATGCCGGCGATCATGATCCTCGGGTTCGATCTCGAGATCACCCGCGTTATGCTCGTCGCCACTCTCGGCGGATTAATTGGAATCCTGATGATGATTCCGTTGCGACGCGCCCTCATCGTCCAGCAGCACGGTCACCTGAAATATCCGGAAGGCACCGCCTGCGCCGAGGTGCTGAAAGCCGCCGCCTCGCCAGAATCGCGCGATGCCGCGCATGCCGGCGATGAAGTGGCGCGCGCCGCGGCGGACGAAGCGGTCAGCGGCGGCAAGATCATCATCGGCGGCTTCGCCATCGGGTTCATCTATTACGGGCTCCAGCAAATCTTCAAAATCATGAAGGAAGTGCCGGAGAAAATTTTCGGGAAGCCATTCGACGGCGGTTCCATTTCGCTCGAAAACAATCCCGCGCTCCTCGGAGTCGGTTACATCATCGGTCCGCGTATCTCCGCCCTCATGATGGGCGGCGGTGTCCTCTCCTACCTGGTGCTAATTCCGGCGATCAAGTTTTTCGGTTCCACCGCCAGTGCGCCGCTCCCACCGGAAGCGGCCACAGCGCTCCCCATCGCGCAGATGACGGTCGAGCAGATTCAAAAGGGCTATATCCTCTACATCGGCGCGGGTGCGGTCGCCGCTGCCGGCATTATCAGTCTCTTTCGATCGTTGCCGCTGATTTGGCATGGATTGAAAGGCGGGTTGGCGGACCTGCGAAGTGCCGGTGTCGTCCGCGAAGACGTGCCGCGCACAGAGCAGGATCTCTCGATGAAATGGGTCGGCGGCGGAATTATCGCCTTGCTCATTGTCATCATGATCGCGCCGCAATTGAACCTCCGTTTTAACTTGTTAGGCGCGGTTCTCATCGTCGCGTTCGGTTTCCTTTTTGTTTTGGTCTCGTCCCGCCTGACCGGTGAAGTCGGCTCATCTTCCTGTCCCACCTCCGGGATGATGATCGCGACTGTTTTGCTGACCTGTCTCATCTTCCTCGTCATCGGCTGGACGGCGCCGCCTTACTTTGTCACCGCGCTTTCCATCGGCGGCATCGTTTGCATCGCTTCGTCGAACGGTGGAACTATTTCGCAAGACTTGAAGACCGGTTTCCTCGTCGGCTCCACGCCCAGGTCTCAACAAATCGCGATCCTGATCGGCACGCTCGCCTCGGCCCTTCTGCTCGGTCCCATCCTGATTCAGTTCAATAAATCCGGCACGGTTTACGTGCCGGTCGCGGGTAATCAGGCGTTCGCTTTCCCCTCGAGTTTTCACGCCGACCCGGCCGACTACCTGAAAAGCGGGGACGGCCAGCCGAAGCGCGAACGGTTGTCCGGCGCGCAAGCAGGCTCCGACTCCAAGGAGTATTTTGTCTACCACAAAACGAACACCGACAACGGACCCGCCGGCCGTTACCTCGTGAATAACGACGGCGTCCCGGTTTACCTCGCCGACCCCGGCATTAACGGCGTTTACGACAAACGCCCCGACGGCACGAGCGTTCGGAAATTCACCGCCCCGAAAGCGACGCTGGTCTCCTACATCATCAAGGGAATCCTGGGCGGCGGCCTGCCCTGGGGCCTCGTCTTGCTGGGTGTTTTCATCGCCATCGTGCTCGAGCTCTCCGGCGTCTCGGCCCTGGCTTTTGCGGTGGGCGTTTACCTGCCGATCTCGACATCGGCGCCTATCTACGTCGGCGGAATGGTGCGGTGGCTGGTGGACAGATACACTCGTCGCAAACATGCCGGCGCCACTCTCACCGAAGACGCGCTCATCGCCGAAGGCGACAAGAGCAATGGCGTCCTTCTCTCATCAGGCTATATCGCGGGCGGAACTCTTGCCGGAGTGCTGTTCGCCTTCATGGTGATCCCTTGGAAGGAGCGTCTCGACGGCTGGCAAAACTGGGCGACCAGGCATAACCCGGTTTTCGATGGTCCCTGGTCCGATTTGTTCGCGATGATTCCCTTCCTCGCGCTCGCCGTGCTCCTCTATCTCGTAGGCCGCGACGTTCTCTTCGCGGCCAAACGAGATCGATAGAGCAACGCCTTCTGGATTGGATTGCGTTCGCCGCGGCGAACGCAATCCGTTTGAGGCGTTTGACAGAAAACGCCCTTCAATAATCTCGCCGGTCTGCGAGAGTGCGATATGGGCGATAAATCACCGAAGACGAAAAACAAACAGGCCGCGCAGAAACAGGCGAAGGCCAACAGCGCAGCCAAACAAAAGAACGACAACCGCGCTGCCAAGCAGATCGTGAAACCGAAGAGGTAAGCCGAACCAACAAGGAGCGGCGGTTTGCAACCGCCCTGGTTAGTAGGTCGGCGATGCAAATTGCCGCTCCTGGGTTTCCCGTCGCCTTACAGGATCTCAAACGTCGCGACCGACGGAGATGACGGCGCTCGCCCCCAATTCCTAATCACAACGAACTGAACGCGGCCGTTAATTTCCTTGTTTCCAGGACCGCTCCCCTTCGAACATCGGGAATGATCATCCGATTTCTGGTTTGTCTCGCGCTCTGCGCTTTAGCGACTCCATTGCTCGCGGAAGAAACCAAGCCCGCCGCTTCCTCTTCGCCGTCCGCCAATCCGCCCATGGAGTTCGATTCGTTTATTCTCGTCCTGCTGGTCCGCCCACCAAATGCGCCCGACATGCCAAAACCGGAGCTCGACAAGCTCCAGGAAAGTCACATGGCGAACATGCGCCGTCTCGCCGACGAAGGAAAATTGTTCAAGGCCGGGCCGACGGAGGATTTCTCGGGCCGCGATGTTCGCGGGATTTTCATTCTCAAGACCGAGTCATTCGTGGAGGCGCGGGAATGGGTGGCGACCGATCCTTCGGTGAAAGCGGGGCGGCTCGTACCGGAATTCATAAAATGGTTCGTCCAAAAAGGGAGTCTCAAGTAGAAGAAAGTGACGAGTGACCCTGTGACAAGTGACGAGTTAAGACCATCATCCCCCAAGGCCGAGGACCGCTGGCAGTTCCTGCGGGACGTGGTGGTCTTTCAGCTCAAGATGCTGCTCGATAACCTGCGCGATCTGGTGTTGATGCCGATTTCGTTAGCGGCGGCACTGAGCGATTTGATCCTGCGAGGAGAGCGGGAAGGTGCGCGCTTTTACCGGGTGCTGCGCTGGGGCTGGCACAGCGAGAAGGTCATCGATGTTTACAGCGCAATCGAGCGCCATCCTCCGGACGATTTCGAAATCGGCCGCGCTTACACAGTAGACGGGGTCATCGCGCGTCTGGAAAGCGTAGTCACGCGCGAAGTCGAGAAAGGCGGAACCGCCGCCAGCATCAAGAGCGCGATGGATCGCGCCATCGACCAGCTTCACGCCGGAACGGGCGGCGCCCGGGACGCGGTCATTCGGACCGCGGGCAAACTCCGAGAGAAACTTGGCCCAGAAGATCGCGACGGCGTCTAGACGAGGGGCCGCAGGCCGATCTCCTTTCGATTATCCCGTTCGCCGTGCTCTCCGTTCTCCTTTATCTGGTGGGACGCGAAGTCTGGCTGGGGCCGAAACGCTGACTTTTACTCTTCGCCTTCGAAGTAATCGGCGATCTCTCCTCGGATGATAGCCTCCTCTGGACGGTCCCAGGGCGCGGCCCACTTGCCGCTATCAGGATAATAACAGGAATCACCGCGCGGATTGTCGGCGATCACATAATAAACAAAATCCACATCGCCCGCGTTCGCCAGCTGATGCGCTTCTCCCGGCCCGAAAAAGAACGCGTCTCCCGCGATCACTTCGGTGGTTCCACTCTTGTCTCGAACATTTCCGCGGCCGGAGACAACCAGATAAAGTTCCGACTCCGCGCCGTGCGAGTGATACGGGCAATACGTTTTTCCCTTCGGAATCCGCACCATCGCCAGGTCAAACGGGTGACGCCTGGCCAGATCGAGCGATTCCCGATCGCGCCCCAGGGCGATCGAGATGTCCTTCACAAACTTATGGTACTTCGCCTTGGGCGACTTCCGTTCCTCTTCCGCCACTTCCTCCAAATTCACCTTCCGCATTTCCGCGACTTCTTAATTCTTCCTTCTTAATTCTTACTTTCCTAGAGCCGCGCCGTCTCCCACGCCATGAACGTGTCGAGATCGGTGCGAGCCGATTTCAACGCCAGGCTCACAACGAAGGCGTCGTCGATGTGTCCCAGCACCGGCACCCAGTCGGGAATGACGTCGAACGGTGAAACGAAATAAAGGATCGCGGCGATGATCGTGTGCAGATTTGTTTCCGAAATGTCCCGATACTCCGCCCGATGATAATCGCGGAGCAGGCGGATCATCGCCATCAGGTAGGGCCAGGTATCGGCGAAAGGCCCTCGCGGAGTGATGCTGATCTTTCCGACCGAATCCTCCACCAGTTGCCGCAATCGATTTGGATCTCGCGCATACGTCTCCGCATCGATCGCCGCGCGGCGATAGGCGCTGCTTCGCGTGATCTCGTCCCCGACAGGAAACAAAGGCTGGCTCGCCTTTGGCCGCGCAACCTGCTTCTTCTTTCCCGTCGCTGACTTCCGGGCGCTCGCTGATACCTTTGATTTCTTCATACTGGATTAGCTGCGCAGCCTACCCCCACCCCACACGTCACGACAACGTCGAAATCCTGGGATGCCATGACTGATTTAAGACGGGAGACATCACGCAAAGGCGCGAAGATTTCAGAATTCTGTGTCTTCTTTGCGTCTTGGCGCCTTTGCGTGACAAATGCCTTCATTCAGCCCGGGAAGCCCGCGGACCTGTCGCACCGTAGATTAGCGAAGGCGGGCAAAGAACTTCGCCACTTTCGGCCGCACCTTCGCCATCGCCGCTTCACTGAAGACATGCCCTTCGCCCGGCACGAACTCCGTTTCCACGGGCCCACCGCGCTCACGCAGGACGCGCAGAAGCGGCTTCGCGTATTTCTCCACCGGCACCCGTTTGTCTTCCAGGCCGTGCACCATCAACACCGGCGGCATTTTGCCGATCCGTTTCTTCTCCGAGTTCCAAATCCCGCCCGCCTGTTCCGTCACCGCCCCGACCAGCGGATTGTCCGACGCCGCCGCCAGCGCGAGGAAACCGCCGAGCGAATACCCATAAATCCCGATCCGCCGCCCATCGTTCTCCTTCCGCTGGTGCACCCATTTGATCCCATCGCGCAACGTCTCCAGCCATTCCCCGAAATGCTTCTGCATTGTCGAATCGACCGCCACGATGCTTCCGGTGCGGTTGTAATAATGGAGCAGGTAAGCCGTGTCCCCATTCGCCGCGAGCGCCCGCGCCACCCGCTTCATGCTCGACCCGTCGAACACCATCCCACCCGCGCCATACAGCACAATCACCGCGCGCCCCGACGGTTTCCCCGTCGGCGCATAACGATCGGCCCGGATCCTTCTCCCGCCGCTCTCAAAAAACAAATTCTCCGGACGCGTGTTCGCTCCCTCAACACTCACAACCCAGCCCGGAAGCAGCCAAAGTCCGCACAACACGGCCAAAATTCTTCCAGACATCCCCCACTCTCGCCCATTTGGGAATCCGACGCATCGTTCGCCTCGATTCCGCGCTCATCCCCTTAAAGCCTGCCACGCCGCAGCCGTTCCCAGGGCGGTGTTTCAGCTCTTGCCTTTACAGTGCCGAGATCCCAAGACTGAACCTGTGTTGCCTCCCTCTGCAGACGGCCGACGAGGCCGAGCTTTCAAGCCCCGATGTGCGTCGTTCGACGTTCCACGGGGTTCTTCGACTCGGCTGCGCTTCGCTCAGAATGACTGGTGCATCGCGCGTTCGGCGAGCGGCGGCAGAACGCCCTAGTGTTCGTAGCTCTTTTCCCCGGCGTTTACCTCGATGTCGAGCTTGTTTCCCGCCGGCGGCAAGGGACAGGTCGCATAGGGTGTGAAAGCACAGGGCGGGTTCTCCGCCTTGTTGAAATCGAGCGTGACTTCTCCATTCACCGGCTTGTCGGCGTAAAGAAATCGCCCCGACTTGTAAGTGGCGTTTCCATTCGAGGCATCGCCAAAGATGAGGAAGAGAGTCCCATCATCTTCCTCGACCGGCTGAAGTGACGCTTGTTTTCCCTTGAGCGTAAATTTCAGCACCCCCGGACTCTTCATCTTGAAAAAGCCGCCGAGCACATTCGGCACTTTGAGTTCCTTCGCCTCCGTTCCCGCTTCAAACCGCGCCGTCACTTTGTAACTCTCATCCACCGGGAACCAGTCCAGCCCTTTGAAATTCCGGCGCGCTTCGCTGTTGCTGTCTTTGAGCCGGATGCCGAATCGCTCCTCCCGTTTGATCAGGTAAAACATCTGGCTGCCGGTGCGAATTTCAGTTGGCTTGCCTTTCTCATCCGAGACCAGCTCAACCGGCGCCGAAATGTTTTTCCCATCGGCCTGCGCTTCGACTCCCTTCTCGACCAACAATGTCGCCACGCCATTCTTGAATTCGATCTCGCCGAACTTTCCCTTAAAATTATTGGTCAGCCGCACATCGAAGCTCTCCCCCGCCCCGACGGTGTTCTTCCCCTCTTTCAACCACGACAGTCCCGCCACCGTCAGCCACCCCGTCTCTTTCTTCAGATTCGCTTCCCGCTCCGTCCGCCATTTTTCAATCTCTTTGACGTAATCCGTCTGCGCCTGCGCCGTAAGCAGTGGCGCAAAAATCAGGGCTGAGAGGATTCCATAGTGCCGCTTCATTGGTGAACTGTATCGCGAAAACCGCCGCTCTCCATCTTTTCGCTCCTGAGACATCCGTCGCCCTTTACGGGCTCGGAATTTCCGGGATCACCGGGTCGGGGAGTTCCGCTGACGCTTCAGTCCCGGCTTTATTCCCACGCGCCTCCGGCGCTCGAATCACAATCCCATCCGTGTCATCCGCGTAATCCGCGTAATCCGCGGTCTATTCCCAGCCCGGGGGTATCGCTACCCGGGAGTTCCGCTGACGCTTCACTCCCGGCTTTATTCCCAGGCGCCTCCGGCGCTCGAATCGATGCACGACTAGTCGATTTGATAATCCCGGGGATTTCTTAGTGCCGAAGGCACGCCGGATCAGAGCCCGGAG